>JBKJNS010000336.1:0-4509 GCA_046593455.1 Chitinophagales bacterium
TGTTGCTGTTGGTTTTGGGTTTCTCGTTAATGCAGTTGCAGGAGATGTTGCAGAACATCCGTTTTGATTGTTGATCTGCACCGTGTAATTACCACTTTCATTTCCCTTAGATGTATAAGTGGAGTTTGTTGAGCCTGATAAATTTAAATCGTTCTTTTTCCATTGATATAAATATCCGCTCCCTATGCTTGCCGAAAGCGTTACCTTTTCGCCTTTGCAGGCGCTAATGTTTCCCGAAGGAGTGATTGTTGCTACTATGGTATTATTTTCATCGATAAAAAAGTTGCAATCATCATCAATCATATTACAAACTTCTGTTACGCTCGGGTTGATAGAAGCATTTCCATCATCACAATCGTTGGATGAAATGGCATAACCGGCAGGAACAATGGAAGAACAAGTAGAGATAGAAGAACTTAAATTTCCATAACCATCACCATCCGAATCAACATAGTAGGTAAACTGTGTGAGGCCTTCATCAATTGATCCATTGCAGTCATCATCAATACCATTACAAACTTCTATTGCTAAGGGATTAATTGTTGTGTTATCATCATTACAATCGCCCGCATTTAAAGTATAACCATAAGGAATTGCCAATTCGCAACTGGCATAAAAAGTTGATGAATTACCATAACCATCACCATCAGCATCAACATAATAAATTAATTGTATGATTCCATCATCGATAGCACCATTACAGTTATCATCAATAGAATTGCAAATTTCATCCGCAGCTGGTTTAATTGCAGAATTTGTATCATCACAATCATCGTGATTTAATACATAGCCCGAAGGTTGCAATGCATCTATTAATGAAATCAAACTATTGCCATATCCATCACTGTCAGCATCCTCATAATAAGTTTCAACACTCAATGTTAAACTGAAAATAACAGAGTCTTTAAAAATTTTTACTTCGGGAAAAATCATTATTCCATTTTCTTTAACAATCGAACCCGATTGAATCAAATTTCCTTTATGCGTCACATTCCAATAAACTGTAGCGCCGGTTGCTATATGAAAACCTTGCAGTCGGCGAGGTACAATCGTAGCTGTGCATGAATCAGCGTAAACTTTAAACGTGCCATCGCTCTTTGAAAGGTCACGAACAAAAAGTTTTATTTCATAGTTTGTTGCATCGTCTTTTGATGGTGGCAACCAATCGATGCTTCCATTTACAGTACCATAAGAATCGCCTGAACTACCATCCCCGTCTCCCCAATCTTCATTCAAAGAACAATTTGAAATTGCCGGATATGAAATGGCTTTGCTGTATCGAAACATATCAAAGTTGCCTCCATCCCATATTCCGTCGAGGCCATTGTGCTGGCGCTGGTCATAAAAATACCAACCGCCTGCATAATTGTTATTTACCGAATCGTAGTAAAATGTTTTTTCGGTCCACCCCATTACCTTATCTTTTTTTCCATTGATACTATAGAAGAAAGGATAATCTCTGTTCGGGTCCAAATGAATCATAGCCCCACCGTTTAATGCCTGATAAGTTCCGATGCCAAGGTTGCACGGCAGGTTTGTTCCAATTTTTCCAAATCTGTCATCTCCTTCTTTGCGATTGCTTTTGTTTGTGTTCATCGAGCAGTTACTCTGATAATCGCTGTCAAAAGCAAAACTGAACAATCCGGTACTAAGATTAATCGCAGCAAATCTTTCGGGATATGTAATGCCCATAAAATAAGCACCGGGCGATCCCATGGAAGATGATTCAAGATAAATTCGATTAGTATCAACCTGCAGATGTGCAATAGCCCAGTCTATCGCATCAATAATTCTTCTTTGAGTATGGTTATAGTTCACACCATCTTTCCATGGGGTATTATAAGAATCATCATAAATATTAAAGTTAGAATTCAATCCCCAAAAACCGGTTTTCTCACCGCTTGGTAGCTTGTCTTCAACATTCAGATTAATTTCATTTTCAGTAAAAACAGCCATCTTTTCAAGAAACAATGCTCCGCCTCCATGTAGTCTAATTCTCATGGGGCGCAAAGTTCCATCCGGGTGATTTCGTGCAACTGCAAAATCAAAATTCATGAATCCCGCATTATTCATTAGAGGCGAATCTATTGCATACTTGCTGCTAAGAAAAGTAGTATATATTTCAACAGTATCTTTGCTTATGATTCTGAATTCCTGGTATATGGGCATTGGTTTACTAACCAACTCTGTAATTGCGTTGATCAAAGAATTACTATTTACATTAATAGTTACATCCTCGACTGAAGACAATAGTGTTGTTACGGCATAAAAATAATTTCCATTCACGAGTGTAGTTGCTACAAATAATCCGGTAGTACTTGGCAATGGACTGCCCGCAGAATCGATTCTCAAATATTTAGTTGTTGAATCCTGTGCAGATAGACTTATGTCTTTTGAACTATAGCTATCTGTATATCCCAAGTACTCAGAGGTGCCAAGTTGTGAAGAGGAAGTTATGGGTGATGTTGACCGGTAAACTTTATAGTAAGTGCTTTGATTACTTACATTTTGCCAGGTGAGAAATACCTGACCATGGCGATAAAAACCGGTAAGCCCTGTAACAATTGCTGCTTTGCAAAAGCAGATGCTGAAAAATAAAATTACAGAAGTAAAAATTAATTTCATGAAAAAGATTATGAAACTTTATTTGAAATAACAAAGCACTAATGCATTAAACGTAAACCTAATAAAATGTTTCCTTTCCAATATAATAAAATTTATAAAAATATTCAAAATCAAAACAACATTGTGATGTTGATGAAATCAATAAAATTGCAAGCATAATTTATTGATCAAATCATTCTTCTGTTTCCTACCCAAACAAATCTTTTATTTACAAAAGAAGCATCGGTGAATGATGCATTTCCCGAAGGATTGCCGCCTGTTACATGCAAATCGGAAAATGCTGCATGCTGATTTACCCAGATGGGGCCTGTTAAATTAAAAGTAACAGGTGTATAAACTTCATTCATCTCCTCAGCAATTTTTTGCACCACCTTTTCATCGGTTGTGTATGCAGCGCAAGTAATTGCACCATGTTGCTGTGCCATTTGTTTTGCAAGTGCAATAGATTCATTGGTGTCTTTGGTTTTTATTGCGATAGCAATGGGACCAAATAATTCATTCTCAAAAATTTTATGATCAGCAGCAGTAACTTCAAGCAACACAGGAGAAACCGTGCGTGAGTTTTCAAACTCTGCATTAGCGACAGCAGCCGATGCTAATTTTACTGCCCCACCCGTTTGCGAAGTTTGCTGCGCGCGCTCTAAAGTTTTTTCATTTTGTATTGCTCCCAAAACGCCTGCGCCCATCTTTGGATTGTTAACTAAATTGCTAATGCTGTCTCTGAGTTTTGTTACAACTTCTTCAAAAGAAATTTCAGTTTCACCAACTTTTATTTTTTCGGGAATGAAAAAATTCTGCGGTGCGGTGCACATTTGTCCCGAGTAAAGCGAAACAGAGAAAGCAAGATTCTGCAACACTCCATCGATATCATTTGCCGAATCAATGATCACTGAATTTATTCCTGCCTTTTCGGTAAAAGCTATTTTTGAAGGAAGTGCTTCAATCCAATTTCCGAATGCAGTTCCTCCTGTGTAGTCAATCAATTTTACATCGGCATGTGTTGCCAATTCTTTAGTGATTGGTTTTTCAAGCGTATCAACTGCAAGCTGAACAATATTTGCATCAAAGCCATTCTCTTTTAAAGTTTGCTGAATGGCCGCAACACAAATTGCAATAGGTAGAATTGCTTTCGGGTGGGGTTTAACAATCACGGCATTTCCTGTAATCAAATCTGCATATAGACCCGGCAATGTATTCCACACAGGGAAAGTAGAACAACCGATTACCAAACCAATTCCTCTGGCAGCAGGCGTAAAAGTTTTTTCAAGTTTTACAGAAAACTTTCCCATCGGTTTTTCCCAAATAGTTTTTTCGGGATATTTTATTTGCTCTGCGTAACCCACTGCAATTGTTTCCAAAGCACGGTCGGCAGCGTGTGGCCCCGATGCCTGAAAACTCATCATCCATGATTGGCCGGTGGTGTGCTGCGTTGCAAAAGGAATATCAAAGAAATGCGATTTCATTTTCTCCAATGATTCAATCAAAATTCCCGCTCGAGTTTGCACGGTTGTTTTTCGCCACTGCGCAAACGCATTTTTTGCATTGGATGTCAGCTCATCACTTGAAAGTGCAGGATAATTTATTCCCAATCCTTTCTGAGTATAAGGCGATTCTTCATCACCCAAAAAATTTGCTGAAGGTGATTGAAGCAAATGATCAAAATTTTTATCTTGGAAATTATCGAATGCTTCTTTTCCCTTTGACATTGCATCTTCGGCATAAGCTTTTGGCATTTCAGGGTAGGCAGCATAGTATGTTCTTTCTTGGGTTGCTTTTACAGCGCGGTCGAGAAGTTCTTTGTGTTTTTTAAATAGCGACATAGAATTTTTTTTGGGAGTGTAAAAATAGCGGAACCTGTTTATACTATGAATGAAATGTTATTCG
>JBKJNS010000435.1:0-8178 GCA_046593455.1 Chitinophagales bacterium
GCGGGTTTATGTATTTGAATATTTTATTCCTAAAATGATTGGAGATGAATCATTCAATTACATATCAAATAATTATGCAACGCAGTCGGCAATTAAAGTTTTAATTAAACACGAGTCATGCATGATGGATTCGTCGAATCACCAGTTTGATTACTCTGCCACTGTGATAGTTGATGGTAAAAGATATTATGGATGTGCCATCAAAGGTACTTCGACAGAATAATTATTTTTGTTTTAAGATCATGCTAATTTTTTTGAGGGAGCTAATCCTTCCTGTGGAATTCCGCTCACGATTTCGTTCCTGCGAAGAAAATATTTAATGCCGGGGCCTGCCATAAGAATTGTAACAAAAGTCATAACTACCAACCCAACAAATATTTTTTCATCAATAATTTTTGCTTGTAAGGCAATCAATCCAAGAACAATTTCCTGTGAACCGCGGGCATTCATTCCAAAACCAACCGCTATTGCTTTGTTTGTTTTAAAGCCGCTGAGTCGCGCTCCAATATAACCGCCCAATAGTTTCCCTATTACTGAAATAAGAAGAACGAAAACTACAATGCCGATATCAAAGTTGCTCACAAAATTTACTTTTAATCCGATCGAAACAAAAAAGAGAGGAGAGAAAACATAAGTTACAATATCATGAAAGGTTTCTTTTGCTTTTTCGCTAAAGTATGGTGAATTTCCAACTGCAACACCCATTATAAAAGCTCCGAAAATAGCTTTGATACCAAGCCATTCTGTAAATACACCGCTTATTAAGCATAAGATCATTGCAAGTGATAATTCGGCACCGGGCTTTGATAGTTTTTCATTCGCAAACTTAAACAGCGGATTCACAATATAAATTCTGCCGATGGTTGTTATAAAAGCCGTATAAATTGCAATGCTTGATAAAACAGTGAGTGCATTGAATTTACTTTCAGCTTTTAAATCTGCAATTGTGATTACAACTGAAAAAAGCATCCATCCAATGATATCATCGATCATTGCCGCCGTCATCATCAGATTTCCGAATCGGGTTTTAATCATATCAATGTCAATAAGAATTTTTGCCATTACCCCTAATGCAGTAATAGATAATGCGGTTCCCATAAATAGTGCGGGCGCCAGATGATTATCAGAAGGAGTACTGAAAAAAATATCATAGAAAAACCAGGTTGCACTAAACCCAATTGCTAATGGGAATATAATACCTGAAAAGCTAATTTTTGCTGCAGCTTTACCTCGGGTTCTTATGTTTTCAAGTTTTACTTCCATACCTGCAATAAATAAAAGCAGCATTACACTAAGCCTTGTTAAAGCATCAAAACCGACAGCAGGCCCCGATGATATTCTTAAAGTGGGAAACTGTTCGGTGATTGCTTTAACAGCTGCCTTTGCTTCATCTGTTATTTTTGCGTCGCTGAAAAATATTTGAAAGAAATCAGGAAACATGGATCCGAGAAATGAAGGGCCTATGATGATACCACCAAGTAATTCACCTATAATAGCGGGAAGGCCTATCTTCTTAAAAAGTTCTCCCATTATTCGGGCAACTGAAAGCAAGATGGTTAGTATTAACAGAAACTGAAGTACTTCATTTGAGGAGAGTTTGCTCATGTTGAAACTTATATTGAATAATTGATTATAAAAATAATCCTATAGTTCTAATTAGATCTACCAAATAAGTAGAATTTAGCGCAAGGTAAAAGGAATATTAATTCATTCATACAGATAGGAATTAATTTTGCAATACGCCGAGAATAATAAATGGTTACAACTAAAGTATTCTCCCCTTAAAAAGATTGAAATAATGATTAAAAGAATACTTGCCCCTGAATTGAAATCAGGTCATTCTTCTTTTGTGTATCAGTATTTTCATGCTTGAGATCATATTGAAGTTGAATTTTTGTGAATGATGCAAAGTAATAATTGAGAGCAAAACTTGTAATGGTTGTTGCATCATCATCATTATCTTTATTAGGATCAAAGAAATCATATTTCGCTAAAGCAGAGAATTTCTTCGGAACAATAAACCCTTCCAGCATTCCGTAGTAACCTCCTTTCTCTGTGGTGCTATCAATTCCCTGAAGGTATTCAACTACTGCATAAATTCTGTTTCCATTTTCATAAGATATTTCAAAATCAATTCGATTGCGATCTTTAGGTTCTGTTAGATCAATTCCATAAGTAGCTTTTCCTTTATAAAAGGAGCCACCAATTCCTAAGAATTTAATTGGATGTACTACCACACGACCAGCAATATCTTTGTGGCTATCAGGATCACTTCTATTTATTCCCATGCCATTGACAATGGCAAAGTAATAGTCAACCCAGGTGCTTTCATTTTTCTTATTTGGAATGCCGCCGCTAAAAAAAACTCCAATATCTCTCCCATTATTATTTACTGAAGTAGTTGAAAATGCAGTGGCAATAACATCTTTGGAACGACTTGTAAGTGCCTCAACTGCCTGTGAACGATTTACACTCCGTACATCATAATCAAGGCGCAAACTTTCATAGGATAGCGGATATTTTTGTTGACCAACTGTAATCTTTGCATACTTATTAAATGTGTAAGCTGCAGTTGCATCCATTAACCGAACGGTTGGTGGCGCAAAGTCACATTGAAAGTTATAAGCCAAGTTTCTTAATACTGTACCTTTGAGTGCGAGGCGTGCATTTCTTATATCAAAGCTATTTGGTATTTTATCATCAAAATAATATTGATAACGAACACCTGAATATCCATTAAGTGTCATCTTAGCTGTATTGGAAGACACAGGAAATGTCAGCATTTGTGGAGAAGGCGCCTGTTCTTTATTAGGTGAGTCAACCGGTAATGTTAAAGCCTTTGAATTTTCTCCCTGCTGTGTTCCGGCAAACGCGGAATTATTGAGGTAGATAGAAAAAATGAATGCAATCCAACTTATTGTAAACGTGATTTTCATAGAGTAATTTATTTTAGTTCGCGACAAATATATACAAGGTCTATAAGTTAAGTAGAATAGTAAAAATATTTTTCTGGAATTAAGAGCAGGTGATTTCAATACACCTAAATCAGAGAGAGGAGAGCTTCAGCTTTGAATGCATGGCATCTGCAACAGTTGTAGTATCCAGAATTTTTGCTGTTGCATCGCGCACATGTTTCATCACCTTTCGAATTTCACAGGTGCGTTCATCTTTACACTCAATGCACCGTACATAAGCAGTTTTGCTTACGCAGGGTACAGGTGCCAGTGGCCCGTCAAGTGTGCGTATGATTTGGCCTAAGAAAATTTTATCAGGAGATTTTGAAAGAGCATAGCCACCACCTTTCCCCATTCGACTATAGAGAATGCCGTGTTTTTTCAGTTCCAATAAAATATGTTCAAGAAACTTTTTCGGAATGTATTCAGCTTGCGCAAGATCAGAAATAAGAACGTGTCCTTTTTCATAACGCCTGGCGAGATAGAAAACTGCTTTTAATCCGTACTTGGCTTTATGTGAAAGCATGGATGCAAGATAGAAAAATGAATTTGAGTAGTAAAATGATTTACTAAAAGATAATTTCTGTTCAATATTAAATATCAAAGATGAATCACTTCACCATAGGCTGCCGCAGCGGCTTCCATCAATGCTTCGCTCATGGTTGGGTGCGGGTGAATGCTCTTTATAATTTCATGGCCTGTGGTTTCTAATTTTCTTGCAACAACTACTTCAGCAATAATTTCAGTAACGTTTGCACCTATCATATGTGCACCTAAAAATTCGCCGTACTTCTCATCAAAAATTACTTTAATAAACCCTTCGGGTGTTCCACCTGCTTTTGCTTTGCCCGATGCACTGAAAGGGAATTTTCCAACTTTAATTTTATAACCTGCATCCTTAGCTGCTTTTTCTGTGTAGCCAACAGATGCAATCTCAGGTGAACAATAAGTGCATCCGGGAATGTTGTTGTAATCGATTGGCTCGGGATTTTTTCCTGCAATTTTTTCAACGCAAGTAATTCCTTCAGCAGATGCAACGTGTGCGAGTGCAGGGCCTTTCACAATATCACCAATAGCATAATAACCTGCTATATTGGTTTTATAAAAATCATCAACTAGAATTTTTCCTTTCTCAGTTTTAATACCTGTTTCTTCTAAACCAATGCCTTCGAGGTTTGATGCTATTCCAACCGCGGAGAGTACCACATCGCATTCAATAACCTGAACACCCTGCGGTGTTTTTACCGATACTTTACAACCGGTTCCTGCTGTATCAACTTTTTCAACTGATGAACCAAGTATGGTTGTGATTCCTTGCTTTCTGAAATTTCTTTCCAACTCTTTAGAAACTTCTTCATCTTCAATGGGAACAAGATTTGGAAGAAATTCTACTACAGTAACCTTAGTGCCGAGTGAATTATAGAAATACGCAAACTCAACTCCGATGGCGCCGGCTCCCATTACCACCATTGATTTTGGTTGTGCCGGAAGGTTCATTGCATCACGGTATCCGATAATTTTTTTTCCATCTTGTTTAACATGTGGTAATTCTTTTGACCGGCTTCCCGTAGCGATAATAATATGGGTAGCAGTCTGCTCAGTAATTTTTCCTGCAGCATCAGTAACCGAAATTTTTTTGCCAGGTTTAATCTTGGCTGAACCCATGATCACTTCAATCTTATTCTTCTTCATTAAAAACTGAACGCCTTTGCTCATTGCATCTGCAACACCACGGCTTCTTTTAATAATGGAATTAAAATCTGCAGTAGCCTCATTTATTTTTATTCCATAATCTTCAGCATGTTTAAGATATTGAAAAACCTGAGCGCTTTTTAACAATGCTTTTGTTGGAATGCAACCCCAGTTCAAACAAACTCCGCCAAGAGATTCCTTTTCAATAATTGCAGTTTTTAAACCAAGTTGCGAAGCACGAATAGCTGCAACATATCCACCCGGCCCCGAACCAATAACAATTAGATCGTAATTCATTTTTACAAAATTTTGAGCGCGCAAGATAATGATTTTGACTTGGCAGAAAACTCATTAAGAAGTTTTGGTCTTTAAATGATTTGTTTATGAAATGAAATAATAATCATAACTTTAATCGCACAAACCAAATCTTCACATGAAAAGCCATCAAGTATTGCTGATTGTGATTGCTACTTTGATTTCGCGAAATGTTTTTTCGCAGCAATTTTTCATTCTTAATTTAGTACCAACACATAAGAATGGTGAGAATTTATTTTTTCTGAATGAAAATGACGGCGGCATTTCAGGAATTAATTCAGTTCCTGTTTTTCAATGTACTTCTACCATTACCCCAATGGTATTGATTGAGAATTACGGGAACAATACACTCACTTCTGCAACCATTCAATATTTTCTCGATGGGGGACTGCCTCAGTTATTTTACTGGTTGGGCAATCTTGAACCATATTTTACTGATACAATTTATTTACCTTCTATGCAGGTTACAGATGGCAATCATTTGCTTACTGTTCAGGTTACGCAAGCCAATGGAGAATCTGATTTCAACAATGCAAATAATGAAAGTGTTGAATTCAATATTGTTGGTAATGGAATACCTCTCCCTTATGAGGAATCATTTACAACATCTCAATTGCCTGCAGGATACTTTATTGATAATGAAAATAAAGGACCTACCTGGGAAGTTTTTGAAAATCCATTGTTGAATGGTTCGTATTTCCATAGTTTGCGAATGCCATTGTATGTTAATGATGTAACCGCTGATGTTGATGATTTATACACTACCAATTTTGATTTAACAGATGCAAGCGCTCCTCAACTATCATTCAATCTTGCTTATGCATATTATAGTGAGGATTACTGGGATGAATTGCAGGTTCAGGTAAGTTCTGATTGCGGCAATAACTGGGAGGTTATTTATGATAAGGCAAAAGATGAATTAGCAACTGCGGGTTTTACTGATGTCCCTTTTGTTCCATTGCAATCACAATGGAGAAATGAATCAATTGATCTTTCACAATATGCTGACGTTGATGCATTGATGGTAAGATTTAAGGCAATGAGCGGACACGGTAATAATTTATACATCGATAACATTGCCATATCTGAAAATACAGGGATTGAAACTTTAACAGCAACTACAATCAAATGTTTTCCTAACCCTGCCAATGATTTTATTGAAATGAACTTACCCGAAAATTTTAATGGTGAAATTAAAATTGTAAATGCATTTGGTCTGGTAGTTTTTGAAAAAAGCATTAGCACCTCTTCGAAAATAATAATCCCTTTAAGCAACTTAGCTGCGGGAAATTATTTTATTACAACATTTGATGAAAGGAATTTTTCTTCAGTTCAAAAAATAGTTGTTTTACACTGAGTAATTATTTTTTGAGAAATGCCAATCGGATGGCAAGGTGAAGTGAAGTGCAGTAATTATCAAAAGCATAACTACCAATGAAACAAGCAAACCAATCATTTGCAATCCTGCGATATGTTTGCTGAACGGTTCTGTAAATAAATGCGCAAAGTAAAGTGATAATAGCAACAGCAATTATGATTGCTGATGTGCTTGAAAAGAATATTTTGCAAGATCAAGCAGATTCTATTTCAGAAATAATTTCGAGCAGTGCAGCATTGATCTGTGTTCTTGATCTGTTACTTTCATCTATACTCCATAAACCCATTCTGCTGTTCTTTTGCAGTTCCTGAAATTTCCCCGACTGAAGAATTACCTGTTCACTGAATGTTTTTTTTGATTTACTCAAATAATTAAGAAGTTCTTTAATTGCAATTTCTGTTTTGTTCTGAGCAATATAATTTCTGAAATGATCACCATCAAAAATCTCCGGTTTAATGTTTTCATAAAGACCGGTAGCAGGTTCATAGGGAGAATTTGATGAAAGATTTTTATTGTTTATTAAATTTTTTAAACCGTTTACCACATCCATAAATGCTTCATCTTCATTTTGCCATTTTGAAATGGGCAAAGCATTTTTAGGTAGTGCCTGAAATTTTTGTAAAGGCAAACTTGTAAAATCACACGGGCGAATGATTACAGGAACAATAATTACTTCACCTGCTTCATGGCGCTTTATGGCTTGGGCAATTTCAACATCATTGATGTAATCCGAAGCCATAAAATCACTGCTCACCAAAAAGAGAATCACATTTGAATTAAGTAAACCTTGTTTGATTTCATTACCCCAATCTTCACCTGCAACTATTGCTCTGTCAGTCCACCAATCAATAGCACCTTGTCGTTTTAAACCGGAGAGAAATTTTTCTAATTTATTCTTGTACGCTTCATCGGCATGGGCATAGGAAATAAAAAGCCGCATTGGCATTGAGAGTGATTTTAAAAGTTAGTTGATACGAGCCTGATCAAGAAATAAAGGAGTGCAACCACACAACCAATTATCAGCATTGCCATTCCTTTTGATCTTGATGCATTATCAAATTTATAATTTCCATTAGTTTTTGAATGCCTGAGATATAATCCTGCACCTATTCCAATAAATGGTTGAATGGAAAAGATGATTAAGAAAATTGCAAGCACATCATTAACATGTGTGGAGGTTGGAGTAATCGTATTGGTATTATGAATGTTGTTTTGGAAAATATTATCTGTTGGTTTTTGTGGCTCTTCTTTTTTTGGCGGAACATATTGCTGTTCACGTTGCTGTTGTTGGCGTTGAGCATCTTGTTCTCTTCTTCTTTTTTCTTCTTCAGCTTTTTGCTTCAATTCATTTTGCCTGTTCTCTTCAATGCTGGAGAGTTCCTCCATAATTCGTTTTGTTTCTGCTACATATTTTCCATTTGGATAAATGCTGAAATAATCCTGATAACTTTTTAGCGAGTTCGTGGCGGTTGCTTTTTTCCATGCCTGATCTTCTTCTTCATTCATGAGAAAGCGTGAAACCTCAGGATAGCGATCGAGATCATAAATAAGATCGAGAATCTGATTGCTGATAGCTGTGCGCTCTCTTTGAATTACATCGCTTGCAGTGCCGCCGCGCATTTCCATTTCTTTTGTTTGATACAATCGTTGGGAAGTGGTTGCAAGAAGGTTGCGTAATTCTTTTTGTTCTGCAGTACCCGCAAGATTCGAAGGGTTAAATTTCGAGAGCGCATTCTGAAATACTTCCACCGCCTGTTCGAGCCGGTTGATACTTACCGTTCGTTCAATATTTCTTGCAAACTCAAGCATCTTCTTTGGGGTTTTATTACTGCCAAATGT
>JBKJNS010000082.1:0-2642 GCA_046593455.1 Chitinophagales bacterium
ATGAAGGGTTAAATAATGCGGGAGTATCTGGAACAAATCTGCTGATCATTCTAAATGATAACTGCATGAGTATTGATCCTAATGTTGGAGCAATGAAAGAATATCTTACCGATATTACGATGAGCCACACGTGGAATAAAACACGTGAAGAGGTATGGAAGATTCTTGGAAAAGTTGGAGGCACATCTTTACAAAATCAATTTTCGAAAATTGAAGCGAGTTTGAAAGGTGCAGTTTCTAAGAGCAGTAATTTATTTGAAGCGTTAAACATTCGCTACTTCGGTCCTGTTGATGGAAATAATATTGATCGCCTTGTTCCTATGCTTGAAGATTTAAAAAATATTCCCGGCCCTAAGTTGTTGCATATTATTACAACCAAAGGAAAAGGATATGATAAGGCAGAGAAAGATCAAACTAAATGGCATGCACCGGGTTTATTTAATAAGACTACCGGTGAGATCACGAAGAAAGTAATTGACAAACCATCGCCACCAAAATATCAGGATGTATTTGGGAATACGATTGTTGAATTGGCTGAAATGAATTTGAAGATTGTAGGTATTACTCCTGCAATGCCCAGTGGTTCTTCACTCAACTTGATGATGAAGGCAATGCCCGACCGTGCTTTTGATGTCGGCATTGCCGAACAACATGCAGTTACTTTTGCTGCAGGACTTGCCACGCAGGGATTAATTCCTTTCTGCAATATTTATTCTTCATTTATGCAGCGTGCTTATGATCAGGTGATACATGATGTGGTGTTGCAAAAATTACATGTGGTTTTTTGTTTGGATCGTGGCGGTTTGGTTGGTGAAGATGGTGCAACACATCAAGGCGAATTTGATCTGGCTTACATGCGCATTTTGCCGAATCTTATTGTTAGCGCCCCGATGAATGAAGAAGAGTTACGAAACCTGATGTTCACTGCGCAGCTCGAAAAAAATAATTTCCCTTTCAGCATCCGCTATCCTCGCGGAGAAGGAGTGATGGTGGATTGGAAAAAACCTTTTGCTGAAATTAAAATCGGGAAAGGAAGATTGATTGCAGAAGGAGAAGATGTTTGCATTCTTTCTATTGGTCATCCAGGAAATTTTGTAGTTGATGCAATGAAGCAATTGAAGAATGATGAAATTTTTCCGGCGCATTATGATATGCGTTTTGTAAAACCACTTGATTCCGAAATTTTGCATCACGTCTTTTCAAATTTCAAAAAAATTATTACAGTTGAAGATGGCGTAATTCAAGGCGGATTCGGAAGCGCCGTGCTTGAGTTTATGAATGAACATCATTACTCAGCTTCAATAAAGATGCTTGGCATACCAGATAAGTTTGTAGAACACGGCTCACCTAAGGAACAATATTTCGAATGCGGTTTTGATGCTGATGCAATTGCTGATGCGGTGAAAGAAATGGTTAAAGACAGAGTAGTAGTGAGTTTAAAATAGTTTTCATTCGGCTTTATAAGAAAAGGGACTTCAATTTTGAAGTCCCTTTTCTTATAAAAATTTAAATGCGATTATTGTTTTACAAATGCCTTGCTAAGCTCATTTGAATGACTTGAAATAACCAAGTTGTAAGCTCCATTCATGAGATTGGAAACAGGCACATTGAATTGCTGATAACCTTCTGTTAGATCAATGTTCGTATGGTAGACAACGCGGCCGAGCATATCATAGATAATTATTTCACCGGGTTCACTTTCATTCGCAATGAAATTCAAACTTAAATGATCGTGCGCAGGATTTGGATATACAATAATATCCTCCTCTGCTTGGTATTGATTAGTAATAGGTGTAAGCTTTCCGAATAATGTATCATCTTTATATAACCTAACACGATAGCAAATGACCGAATCAAAAGTAGCAGCATCATGTGTTACCTGAAAATAATAAGTTCCTTTAGCAAGGCCATTAAGTATTATTGTATCAGGTGTGGTTCCTGTATGTATTGATGACCCGATCCCAATTCCTTTATTAGTAATTGCACTAAGGTTATAATCCTTACTCATGTTATCCAATATGATCATGTAATTGGGTGAAGTTAAATTGGTTTTAAATCTGAAGTAATCAACGTCAGTTGCGCTGCTGATTACTCCATTCCATCCCCAAATATTTTCGGTATTTGGATTGAATCCTTTAAATAACGGAGTGCTTTTGTTGTAAGAATTATTAGCAGGTTCATAAGGGTCATAACAATTGTTACCTGTTTCAAATTTATACAGCATAATATCAGCATCACCGGCATTTTTTGTTTGGTAAGCATCGGCAGTTACCGGCATGTCGCCCTTGGTTTCTATTGAAACAAAAAGAAACTTATCCTGATAGAGTGCAACATCATCGCCTTCATCCACTTTTGCACCGCCCAAATAACTTCCCCATTGCAGGTTACCATCGGTATCCCATTTGGCAATCATTCCATCGGAGCTAGTGCCTTCTTGTTTCTCTGGCATAAATGCATTGGCGGTTCCAATATTATAGGTGCTTTGTGCATCACCTACTACATAAATATTGTCTGCACTGTCAATCACCATTCCCCTTAAAAATTCTTCTTTGTCGCCGCCATAATAAGTTCCCCAAATATAATGTCCGTCATGATCGAACTTTATAAGGTAACCATCATCATTAGGAATACCTGCATCGGAG
>JBKJNS010000133.1:0-2653 GCA_046593455.1 Chitinophagales bacterium
GTTTTGGGAGTGAATTCAGATTTGTTGTTAATCCATTCTACTGTTCCCTCGTAATCACGGTATTTATCTTTGCTTTCATCCACTGACACTTTCACGTTCTGCCCAATCTTTACTGCAGCAAACTGATCACCTGTGATGTAAGCGCGCAACAATACACTCGTGAGATCTGCAATTTTGTAAAGCGGTTTTCCCATGGCGGTTACTTCACTTGCATTGGCATACGTGGTAAGCACCGTTCCCGAAATCGGATTTGTGATTACGCATTTTTTCAACTGATCCTGCACTTGTGCTAACTGAACATTCACAGTGTTGCCCTGCTCATTCAAAGTTGTAGTTGTATTTCCAAGCGTACTTTTTTGCGCTGCTAATTGCGCTTGCAACACAGCGAGTTTTGAATTCACATCATCTAATTGTTTTTGCGTTGCTACATTTCCTTTCACCAGATTTTGAATGCGCTGCTGATCGAGCATTGTGTTGTCAATTTGTTTTTGCGTTGCTTCAATCTGGCTCTGAATATTCGGTCTGCCAGCAAGAATTGCTTTTTGATTTTGAAGCAATTGTAATTTTTGAAGATGCAATTGCGTGCTGTCGATGTAACCTACTGCTGCACCTTCTTTGAGCGAGTCACCTTCGTTCGCAGTAAACTGCATGATTTGTCCGGTGGCTTCTGCCGAAACAATAATTTCTGTTGATTCAAATGTTCCCGATGCATCAAAATGTTTGCTGTTGTTTGCACAAGAAGCAATGAAGATTGATAGCGAGAAAATGGCGAAGTGATTTCTTTTCATGTCTTGAATATTTATGGGTAGAAGATTTAGTTTCCTGAAATTGTTTTTAAAGAATAACTGCTCATTAATAATTGCACTTCATGCAACGCACGATTCGATCGTGCTTCCGCTTCACTGTTCGTTGCATTCAATACATCATTCATAGAAGCCATTCCGTTCTGAAATTTTAAATCATACGATTTGCGGATGCTTTCCTTCAGCAATACAATTTCATCATCCTGATGTAAAAGCGTTCGATGTTTCTCCAATTCATTTTGTGCTTGTTTCAGTTGCAAATTGGTGTTGTACAAAAATGTTTCCTGCTGATTGCTGATTCTGTCAAGATTGACCTGCGCTAATTTTTTTGTGTTGCTGCCAGTGTACAATCCTGCAGTGTTCCACGACAAACTCAATCCTGCAATCGCAAGCGAGTTGATGGTTGAACCACCGAAAGAAATTCCCGGCGTAATCAATGCGCCTGTACCCAGCAAGCCGATCTTCGGCATGTAACCCACGGTAACATTTTTCATTTGTGCATCAATGAGGCGGTGTTGATTTTCATAGAGATTTAATTCAGGTCGGTTGATGACTGATGCATTCACATCTGTATCAACAGGAATTTGAAGTTGTGCATCTTCATTAACCGGTTCGCCAATCATTTGTGAAAGCATATCAGCATAGGCTTTGCGCGAGCTATTTAATTCAGTTTCCCTTTGCTCTGCTTTAATGATCTCCACTTTCACCTGATCAACATCCGATTGATACGCCACACCATTTTGCATCGACAATTTTGTTGCATCCAGATTTCTGTTCAGGTTTTCTTTCAGAATATTTAACTGTTTGAGTTGCTCATCAATCAGCAACATTCCAAAGTACAATTGATTCACGCGATCATTGAGCGTGTACAATGAAACATTAATGTTTGCACTGTCAACACCAGCATTTGCCCGTATGATTTCCTTCTGCGCATGTGTGGCGCCGCCATCCCAAATTGTTTGATGCAACTGAGCAATGCCAATAAGTTGAAATTTATCAGCGCTTGATTCAGAACCTGGTTGCACCGGTAAACTCTGAATGAGATATCCGGCAATTCCATTCACACTTAACTGCGGGAAGTAGGCTTTGTTCACAATACTGATGCTGTACTCTTGTGACTTTGAAATCAAATCATATTGTTTGATAGCAGGGTAATTTGCTCTTGCTTTCTGCTGGCAACTTTCAATAGTAAGTTGTGCGAACGCAGCAGACATATGAAGCAAAAAAAGAATGAGCAGTGACAGAACTATTTTTTTCATCGTGCAAAAAATTTCATTTGGTTTGAAGAATTGCTTTGATCCATTTTGGAATTAGTTTGCGGCGCTGTTCCATCAAAGCCTTAAAGTTTTTCTCACTCACCAGTCCCGTCGCGAACAATGCAGGACTTGCAACAAATGGAAATACAGAAAGCGCCATGGTATTCATGAGGTAATGCACAGGGTCTACATCTTTTCTTTTCTCTCTCAACTGTTTCAGAAAACTTGAATTCTTAATGATGTTTTCAATATTAATTTTTGTTTTGAAAAACTCGGGATGTTTTCTGAATTCATTCAGTACAAACGTGGGCAAGTCGGGATTGTCAATGAGAATGTCTATGTACTCCGAAACAATCAACTCAATCTTTTTCTCCAAAGAAGTTGCAGCATCATTCATGATTGGCGCAATGGTGCCGAAGAGTTGCAGCACTTTCTCCATCATAATTTCATGAAACAATTTTTCTTTGCTGCGGAAATAATAATTGAGCAAGGCAAGGTTGATCCCGGCTTCCTCCGCAATATCGCGTGTGCGGGAAGCACCATATCCTTTCTTCATGAAAACCTTTCGAGCAGCAGCTTTGATCTTCTCTTCAG
>JBKJNS010000153.1:0-3184 GCA_046593455.1 Chitinophagales bacterium
TACTGTTGATACGCCATGGGTATTTGTTGCTGACCTCGAAGGTAATATCGTAAAGGAAAGAAGCTTTCCTGATCCCCCATATAATTGTTATACGTTAATTGGTCCCCGGCTTTTCCCTTCGATTGATGGTAACTTCTTTTTCACAGGTTGCTTAAACGGTGCCATCGTTAACAATGGCTATGAGACACCGGAATATATTGCCAAGATGGATACCAATCTCAATTTTATTTGGGAGCGCGATTTTAATACAGCCAATTTAATTTACATCTACCACGCAGAACAAAATGAAGACAGCACTATTATGGTTGTAGGTGTACAAGTTGACAGCATCACCGGCAGAGAATGGGGATGGGTTTCAAAGCTTGATAATAATGGCAACACCGTTTGGGATAATCTTTATAAAAAAGGCAACTCCGATTTTAATTACCTCTATGATATTGATCAAACTTACGATTGTGGTTTTGTAGTGAGCGGTTCAACGCTTGCTCCTGATCAGCAATCATGGCTGCTCAAAATGGATAAGTACGGCTGCATCAACCCTGTGTGCGATACATCAGCCAGCAGTTGCGGTATTGGTTTTCCAACATCCAATTCACAATCGCAAAGTGTAAGCACCATGCAATTAGATGTAAGCATTTACCCTAACCCTGCAAGTGATCAGTTGAGTGTATTTTACAATTTGCCGCAAGGCAGCAACACCGCACAACTCACCATCTACAATCTCAATGGCAGCAAAGTGCATGAAGAAAAACTTTACCGCGCACTGCATGAGGTGAGTGTAGATGTAAGCGCATTGGCAGGCGGCGTATATGTATGTGAGATAAAAACACCAAAGGAAATTTTAACGAAAAAACTTTTGGTGGCGAGGTGAAAAGTTGTTCTTTTCACAAAACATAATCGCTCAAATAAATAAAGCGCTCAGTTAGTTTTCCATTCAAAGTAATTGATGCACGGTTAATGATTTCGCTTTTGTCTTCAATCAATTCTTCCATCACATACTCAATTAGTTTATCGCCAAATTCTTCCGATGCATCACGCGGCATTTCATTGGGTAAATTACTTACCGCCATTACATCAATCACCTGCGGTTGATAAGGAGCTTCTTCTTTTTCTGTGATTGGGTTGTAACCGAAAACAGGATTTGCAATTGTGCAATCGCGAATGGTGGCAGGCACCGAACCATGAACATCACAGGTAACATCGGCAATTACTTTTATTTTAAAATCATCGCTGCGCATTTCTTCCTTACTAAAAAATACAGGCGCAGCGGGGCTCCAGAAAATTGCATTGATAAAAAGATCAGTGACTTTTGTGAAAGGAAGAAAAGCAGAAACATATTCATGAGGATGATGATGAAAATCTCCGCGGTCAAATGGTTTTCCATCTTTTCGCTCATACAATTGTGAAGTGTTCAACACAACATACACAGGCTCATTATAATTTTTGGTAAGAAAATTTTGAACACTCACCATTCGCAAGTTTAGTTTCTCAAGCAATTCATAAGCGCCTTTGGCTGCTCTTCCTGTTCCGGTAACTGCAATTTTAATTGGCGGAAGTTTTATGTTTTTGTATTGCGCTATCAGTTCCTCATAGTTTTTACAATCACATGCGCGCTTGATTTTAAAAATTTTATTTCGCTTTCCATAAACATAAAAACCATTGTGCGCACCAACTACACCTGCAAAATGTCCGAAGCCAAGAATGCGTTCTCCATTTTCCCAAATCAAACATTCGTAATCAATCAACTGAATATTTTTTTTCAGAACCTCCTGCAACAATCCTTTGTTGTGTGCTTGCTTTTTAATGGTGTGCGAAAAGAAAAGATATTTTTTTCCCGCAATCAATTTTTCCTTCGGCACTTCTTTTATTCCCATCAGCAAATCTGCATCAGTAAATTCTTCGGTTACTTCCACGTCTTCATTTCTATATTCATCATCGGTAAAACATCTGTCAACTGATGGCTGCACAACAATCTTCAATTGCGGATATTTATTCATCAGCCATTGACATTGCACGGGAGTAAATGCAACACGATTATCGGCTGGAGTTTTTTCTTCACGTATTAAAGCAATTTTGAGAGGGCGCATAATTTTTTTATAGCTGCCAAATGTAGCGTAAAATGTTACTGAGTAAAAAGTACTGACATACACAAAAGTTCCATGAACAAGAAATTTAAAATTAAATTATTATTGTGCGTAACATGAGTTCCTTAGTTTCACCACCACATTTTTTTACCTATGAAGAAAAATATTTTTTACCTGTTGATTTTGTTGTCTTCTGTTTTCATTACACAAAACTCCTATTCACAAAAAAGCAAAACAGAAAATACCAACAATCAACAACCAAAATTGATTGTGGGGATTGTGGTTGATCAAATGCGTTATGATTTGCTGTGGAGATTTTGGGATCAGTATGGCAATGGGGGATTTAAGCGATTGGTGAATGAAGGTTTCCTCTGCAAAAATGCGCGCTTCAATTATTTGCTTACGGTTACTGCTGCCGGGCATGCATCAATCTATTCAGGAGCCACGCCTGCAATTCACGGCATAGTTGATAATTATTATTTTGATCGCAACGCCAATAAAGATGTGTATGTAATGAGCGATGCAAAAGTTTTGACTGTTGGAAATGAAACGGCTGCGTCGGGAATGTCACCCTTCAGATTGATGAGTTCTACCATTACTGATGAATTAAAATTAGTAAGTCGCGATTCAAAAGTATTCGGTATTGCTTTAAAAGACCGCAGCGCCATGCTGCCTGCTGGTCATTTCGCCGATGGCGCTTTTTACTTCGACGGAATAACCGGAAATTGGATCAGCAGCACATGGTATATAAAGCAATTGCCTGCCTGGCTTTCACAATTTAACCAATCAAAACAAGTGAATAAATATCTAAGCAGTGATTGGAATTTGTTGCTTCCGCGAAGTGCTTACACTATGTGCACTAGTGACACCACTTTATATGAGCATGCATTGGCCGGCGAAAAACTTCCCGTTTTTCCGCATCATCTTTCTAAAGAAAATACTGCTTTGCTTCCTTTCACACCATTCGGAAATACCATTACAAAAGATGTGGCAATAGAAACAATTAAAAATGAAAAGCTTGGGAAAAGGAATGCAACAGATTTTTTATGCATTAGTTTTTCATCAACCGATTTGGTGGGGCATTGGTTTGGACCTAATTC
>JBKJNS010000265.1:0-5222 GCA_046593455.1 Chitinophagales bacterium
CTCTTGTTCCAAGCAAATTAAGATTAGGTCCGTTGATGATTAAAATTTTCATCTGTAGTTCTCGTTGTACAGTTTAGCTGCGCAAGTTAGAAGTTTGATCTCACTATTCACGTTTCACCATTCACGTTTCACCAATTTTACCCTATGGATTGGCACAGCACCATCAAAGGATTTAAAGCGTATCTGCAATTGGAGCGATCACTTTCACCCAATTCAATTGATGGCTACCAGCACGATGTAAAATTGTTGCATCAGTTTTTTGAACTTAATAATAATCAGGTGCAGCCCGAAGCAGTTTCGCAATCTGATCTGCAGGCATTCATTGAATACATTAATGAAACAGGTTTAAGCGATCACACGCATGCGCGAATTCTTTCGGGCATCAGAAGTTTTTATAAATACCTGATGATGGAAGACCTGGTAAAAAATGATCCTACTCTTTTAATTGAAGGCCCTAAGCTGAGGAGAAAATTACCCGACACATTGAATGTGAATGAAATCAATTTGCTCATGCAAGCCATTGATCATTCACGTGCCGATGGCATTCGAAACAGAGCCATCATTGAAACACTTTATGGCTGCGGATTGCGTGTGAGTGAATTGGTTGAATTAAAAATCTCCAATCTTTATTTTGATGTTGGTTTTATTAAAGTGATTGGGAAAGGAAATAAAGAACGCTTGGTTCCCATTGGAGATTCTGCCATTAAGCACATTGAGTTTTACAGAGAAGGAATAAGAAATCATTTGCCGATTAACATAGGGCACGAAGATTTTCTTTTCCTAAACCGCCGCGGCAGAAAGCTCACCCGTGTTTATGTTTTTATGATGATCAAAGAACTTGCTGTAAAAATCGGTTTGAAAAAATCTATTTCGCCGCACACCTTTCGCCATTCATTTGCAACGCACCTGATCGAAGGCGGCGCCGATTTAAGAGCAGTGCAGGAAATGCTCGGCCATGAATCAATTACCACTACAGAAATTTACACCCACCTCGATCGCGAATATTTGAGAGAAACATTGATGACCTACCATCCGCGTTTTCAAAAAGCGATTTAGCATAGCAGTTTTAATAATTTTCCGCGGCTAATTTCTATGTTCATAAAAATAAAAAAGAATCTTCTTTACCATCACCAAAAAGCGTTTTGAATTTATACATTTGCTGCCCCTTTAATAAAAATTGGTGATGAAGAAATTTGGAATTGCAGTGCATGGCGGAGCAGGCGTAATGAGCAAAAGAAAATTAACTCCTGAGCGCGAAAAAATTTACAGAGATGGTTTGGAAGCTGCAATTGATGCGGGTTATCAAATACTCAATAGCGGAGGAAGTTCATTGGATGCTGTGGAAGCAGCAGTGCGTTCACTCGAAGATTTTCCTTTATTCAATGCAGGTAAGGGCGCAGTATTTAATCACGATGGCAAGCATGAAATGGATGCTTCTATTATGGAAGGCAAGGAATTATTTGCAGGTGCAGTAACAGGAGTAAAAAATATAAAGAATCCTGTGGTGCTTGCAAAAGCAATTATGCAACAATCTGATTTGGTTTTCTTAAGCGGCGAGGGTGCAGAAAAATTTGCAGAAGAACATAACATTGAATTTGCTGATGACGAATATTTTTTTTCGCAAGAAAGATTTGATCAGTTGCAGCGTGCATTGAAAAAAAGTGTGATGGTCTTAGACGATGGTGCCGACAAAAAGTTTAGTACCGTAGGCGCAGTTGCATTAGACAGTAAAGGGAATCTTGCAGCAGCTACATCAACAGGCGGGCTCACCAATAAACGCTTTGGAAGAATTGGCGACAGTCCCATGATTGGCTCAGGCACATATGCAAATAATAAAACCTGTGCTATCAGTTGCACCGGGCATGGTGAATATTTTATTCGTGCGGTGGTGGCGTATGATGTGCATGCACTTATGGAATACAAAGGCATGCTGCTAAAAGAAGCAGTTGATTTTGTGGTAAAGAAAAAACTCGTTGACTTCAACGCCGAGGGAGGACTAATTGCCATTGATAAATTCGGCAACATCGAAATGCCCTTCAACTCCGAAGGCATGTACCGCGCCTGCAAAAGAAATGGTGATGATGCTGTGGTGGCGATTTATTAAGTCTTTTGGATATGCGATGATGAAAATTTTTTGGCAAGGAAAATTTAAAATTGAAGTAATTCAGTAGGAAACTTTTATGCATCAGGCAGCATTTGCTTTGGTGTAAAGAAGTTTCGTTCTGAATGACTAATTACGTTCGCTGTCATTCAGTAGGAACCTTCCTCCAATTCAAGCAGCAGAAATTTTTTTTGTTCTATATTGTGATGACCCCGCAACAAAAGAAGAAATCATAACTTCACATTTCACTTTTCGCCATTCACCATGAAAACACTATTCACTATTATCATCATTACATTTTTTTCTGCATCTGTATTTGGACAGGCAGGAGCTTTGGATAGTTCGTTTGGTACAAACGGGATTGTGATAACTGATTTTAATGCTTTGGGCGCTGAAGCTTATGCAATACAAATACAATCAGATGGGAAAATTGTGGTGGCTGGTTCTGCTGAAGGAACTAATTATAATCCTGATTTTGCTGTAGCACGTTACAATTCTGATGGCTCTCTTGATTTCACTTTTGGAACTGAGGGAAAAGTTTTAACCCCGATTGATATTGAGGCAGACTACGCACGCTCATTAGCAATTCTGGCTGATGGTAAATTAATTGCTGCAGGTAGTTCGACTATAGCCGGAATTGATAAATTTGCTTTAGTAAAGTATAACTTTGATGGTACTATTGACAGCACCTTTGGCACCAACGGAAAAACCACAACTTTTGTTGGTCTGGGAGATGGGTACCCGACATCTATGCAAATTCAAATTGATGGGAAAATAATTGTTGCCGGTTCTTTGTTTAATGGAGCAGATAATGATTTCGTTCTTGTAAGATATGATCAAGACGGCATTGTTGACAGCAGTTTTGGGGTTAATGGTTTCGCTACTACCAATATAAGTAGCGGTTATGATCAAGTAAATTCAATTGCTCTGCAATCAGATGGTAAGATTGTAGCAGGAGGATATTCTGGAGTTTCGCCAAATTTTAATTTTACTTTGGTTAGGTACAACACCACCGGCTATGTTGATAGCAGTTTTGCTGAAAATGGAATTGCAATTACAAGCATTGATATATCCTCAATTATTAAATCGATAATAATTCAACCCGATCAAAAAATTGTGGCTGCAGGTTCTGCTTATAGTGATTATTATGATTCGCAATTATTTGCCCTCGCACGTTATAATTTCGATGGTAATCTTGATTCAAGTTTTAATTTAAATGGTAAATTAACAACTCTCATAAGCTGGAATTATGATCAAGCTAATGCTGTTCTTATCATGCCTGACGAAAAAATACTTGCAGCAGGCACAATGGATGATAATTGGGACATGTCGTATGGACTGGTAAGATACAATTCAAACGGTTCAGTTGATTCTAGTTTTGGAAACAACGCGATAGTAAAAACAATAATCTATGGACGAGATGTTGGGTATTCAGCTGCTCTTCAATCAAACGGGAATATAGTAGTTGCCGGTATCGCCAAAGATACTTATGGACTTTCTAATTTTGGTGTTGTGCGTTATCTCTCAGGCCTCAACGTCGGCATCATCACTTTCACCTCTCAAAATTTTTCCCCACTCATCTACCCCAATCCCATTCAACAAAATGAAGTGCTCGAATACACACTCACAAAAGATGAGTCACTCACTTTGAGTTTGTATGATGTAAACGGAAGGTTGATAAAAAATTTCTTTATTCAAGAAAAAAGAAATGCAGGTGAGCACAAAGAAGAATTGAACATCGGTGATATTGCCGCAGGAAATTATTTGCTTACGCTAAGCAATGGAGAATTTAAAGTGAGTGTGAAAATAGTGAAGCAGTGAATGAGTCATTAGTTTTGAGTTGTGAGTTGTGAGATCACTTCACTCTTTAGGAAACTCATAACTCAATACTCAAAACTCAAAACCTACCTTCCTACTTAATCACAATTCTAAACCTTTGCACATTCGCCCGCCCCATGCATGCGGGGACATAAATAGTTAAATCCACATACAAAGTTTCGAGGTTGCGATTGTTGCAAAGCGTTTCGGGAATATGCAAGAGTGCGCCTGCGTTTGCAACATCTAATTCGGTGAGCGCTGTTAAGTTGCCGATTGAATTCGGAAGTTCACTCAAATCATTTCTTCCAAAATACAAAAATCTTATTGCCATCATTAATCCAATCTCTTCCGGAATATTTTTCAAACTGTTTCCGTTTGCATAAAAATATTCGAGGTTAGTAAGTCTGCCAATGGTATGTGGTAATGAATCAAGATAGTTGCTGCTCACATTTAACTCCTTTAATGCAGCGAGATTTCCAATGCTGCTTGGCAATTGATTCAATTGATTATCCTGCAAAAAAACAGTCCGCAGTTTGGTGCAGTTGCCAATTGCAGCATTCATCTTTTTTAATCTTGAGCTGGTAACAGAAAGTTTTTCGAGATTAATGAGTGCGCCAATTTCCTTTGGTAATGAATCAATATGACAGCGGAAAAGAATTAACTCACGCAAATATTTGAGTTGTGAAATTTCGGGCGGCAAGGTTCCCAAATTTTTATTCGTGATTTTTAATCGCTCAACATGTTCAGGATTTTGCAGCGCAGCATCAAGAGAAGAATAGGTTTTTACTGTTGCACAATTGCTCAATAAAACAGCAATTAAAAAAAAGAATACCACTCTGCTCATTCATCAAAGTTAATTGGAGAATATCATGATTGAGTGAAAAGAAAAAGTTTTACAGAATGATGATGCGGTACTTTACTTCAACTTCATCGAAGCATAGTAGGGACTTTCGGGATTGATGTCCATGATTTGATTTTTCATATCCAGCACAACATCCATATCTTCCATGGGAATTGCACCAAGTAATACTTCATTATCTTTTGTTGCTACTGCAAGGCAAACAGTTTGGCGATTCTTAAAGTTGACCCACACAGGGCCTAAGATAGGAAGTTTCACTACACTGCCATCAGCCATTCTAAACTCCCGGGTTTCAACTACAGGTAAGTCTAATTGCTCCATAATGTGCTCGGGTAGCGCAAGCATGTATGCGCCGCTATCGCAAAGCGCTTTTACCATAACTGTTTTTAAATCTGACTCCGCTAACAATTTCTTATTGAACAATGCAACATCATTTGCGTTGCG
>JBKJNS010000274.1:0-4422 GCA_046593455.1 Chitinophagales bacterium
AACTTTTATTTTTAGGAAGCTAAAATTAAAAGTTCATTACCATGATTGTTGTACTTATTAAAGCCGGACAACTTATTCTTTCGCTTTCTATACTTGTATTGTTACATGAGTTTGGGCACTTTATTACTGCTCGCATGTTTAAAACCCGTGTTGAAAAATTCTACCTGTTCTTTAATCCGTGGTTCTCACTTTTTAAATACACCAAAGGTGATACTGAATATGGATTAGGATGGCTACCGCTTGGCGGCTATGTTAAGATAGCAGGGATGATTGATGAGTCAATGGATAAAGAAGCATTGAAACAACCGCCACAACCATGGGAATTTCGCAGCAAACCTGCGTGGCAGCGCTTGATCATTATGTTAGGCGGAATAATTATGAATGTATTGTTAGGCATCACTATTTACTGGATGTTGTTGTTTGCGTATGGTGAACAATATATTCCAACCGCCAATCTTAAGTATGGTATTGCAGTCGACTCAGTAGCAGAGTCAGTTGGATTCAAGAGTGGAGACAAAATACTTGCTATAAATGGGAAACCTGTTGAGAATTTTAATAAGGTTATGAAATCTATGATCATTGACATGGCTTCTACCGTTTCAATCGATCGAAATGGAACACCAACTAATGTTTTGATCTCTGACAAGAACATTAAAACTATAATTGACAATAAAGGAGCTGCCGGTTTTATTGCCCCTCGTTTTCCGTTTATAATTGATGAGGTGAGCCCCGGGGCAGCAAAAGATGCAGGCTTAAAACATAATGATGTGATTGTTGCAATCAATGAGGAGGGGGGAATGTTTTTCGATGAGGTAAGGAAATTACTCTATAAAAACAAAGGAACAGAAGCAAGCATTACAGTTTTGCGCGATCATAAATTGGTGTCGCAAAAAGTAATGGTTCCATCAGATGGAATAATTGGAGTTAAGGTAATATCGCCCGATAATTTTTTTAAGACAGAAAAAATCACTTATACATTTTTTAGTGCGTTACCAGCAGGAATTTCAAAAGCCTGGGAAACTTTAGTAGATTATATAAAACAGTTTGCACTTATTTTCTCACCAACAGTTCAAGGATACCGCCATGTAGGAAGTTTCTTAACTATTGGAGATCAATTCAGTGCTAATTGGGATTGGGGAGTGTTTTGGTCTTTCACCGGCTTCCTTTCAATTGCATTGGCATTTATGAATTTGCTACCAATACCTGCACTCGATGGCGGGCATGTAATGTTTACATTGTATGAAATGATCTCGCGCAGAAAACCGGGTGAAAAATTTTTAGAATATGCACAAATGGTTGGCATGGTAATTTTACTTTTTATTATGGCGTTTGCTCTTGGTAATGATATTATTCAAAGAGTCCTTTGAACGTCAATCCTCCAATGAATTATTTTGAGTTCTTCGGGATACCGATTTCACTTGTCTTAGATGAAGTTGAACTGAAGAAGCGATATTTCGACATCAGCAAAAAGAATCATCCCGATTTTTTTGCATCACACGATGAAGAAAAACAACAAGAAGTCCTTGAACTTTCAACACTTAATACAAAGGCATATCAAACGATGAATGATTTTGACAAGCGAATGAAATATGTTTTGGAACTGAAAGGAAAAATAATTGAAGGTGAACGTTACGTACTCGCACCCGATTTTTTGATGGAAATGATGGAGATCAATGAAGCGATTATGGAAAAGAATGTTGACGGCCTTCTTTCGAAAGTTGATGGCTTACTAAATGAACTTTATGATGAGGCAAAAAGTGAAATCGAAAATTTCACTGATGAGAGTTCAACAGAAGAAGAGCTAAACAAAATCAAAGATTATTATTACAAAAAGAAATACTTATTGCGCATCAAAGAAAGTTTGGATAGTTTCGCCGCCTCTTAGATTTTTGAAATCCAAGATCAAAGATGAAACATCAAAGATATTTTGCCCGGGTGACGGAATTGGTAGACGTACCAGACTCAAAATCTGGCGATGGCAACATTGTGGGGGTTCGATTCCCTTCCCGGGCACTTAATTTTTCTTTTGATTGATACAGAAGATTCTTACTTAGCAGCAGATTTTATTAAATTCATTTTCTCTTTTCCTCTTCTACGACTTCAATTCGTATTTCTTTTTCAAAAACTATATTCGCCCACACAAAATTTAAATCATGAAAAAAATTCTTTCAGTCATTCTGTTTGTTGCTTTTGCTTCAAATCTTTTTTCGCAAACAACAAAACTTCAATACCCTCAAACAAAAAAAGGAAATGTAGTTGATGATTACTTTGGAACAAAAGTAGCTGATCCTTACCGGTGGCTTGAAGATGATAATGCTGCTGACACCAAAGATTGGGTGCAACAAGAAAACAAAGTGACGTTCGGTTATCTCTCGCAAATTCCTTATCGCGATCAAATTAAAAAACGCATCACAGATTTATACAACTATCCACGTTCAAGTGCACCTTACAGAGCCGGACAATATTATTTCTTTACCAAAAATAACGGGCTTCAACCACAAAGTGTTACTTATTATCAGCAAGGGTTAACAGGAACACCACAAGTTTTCATGGATCCAAATTCTCTGAACGCAGCAGGAACAACTTCAGTAAACTTTATTGGTTTCTCTAATGATCGCAAGTATGTTGCTTATACTCTTGCTGAAAGCGGCAGCGACTGGCAAACCATTTATGTAAAAGATGTTGCAGCAAACAAACAACTTAGTGATAAATTAGAATGGACAAAGTTCAGCGGTGCTGCATGGTTCAAAGATGGATTTTTCTACAGTGGTTACAACACTCCTGAAAAAGGACAAGAGTTATCGGGGCAAAATCAATATCACAAAGTTTATTATCACAAACTCGGTGAGCCACAAAGCAATGATGCTGTTATATGGGAAAATCGTGAGCATCCATTGCGTTATGTAGGAGCGCAGGTAACAGAGGATGAACATTACCTTATTATTTATTTAAGTGAAGGAACTGATGGTACTGAAGTGTGGTACATGGATCTTCGCAACCGCCACGAGGGATTTAAAAAAGTGTTTGAAGGTTTTGTTTTCAACTACACCGTGCTTGATAATGAAGGAGAAAATTTTTTAGTGTTTACCAATGATGGCGCAAAAAATTACGAAGTTGTTTCTGTTGATCCTAAAAGTCCGGATCGCAAAAATTGGAAACCAATCATTGCTGAAAAACCCGAACTGTTACAAAATGTAAATTCTGTTTCAGGAAAATTAATTGCAACGTATTTAAAGGATGCTACCTCTCGCGTTTTTCAATATGACCGCAAAGGAAATTTAGAGAGAGAAATTCAATTACCAACATTGGGTACAGTAGCAGGATTTGACGGAGAAAAAGATGATGCAGTTCTTTTTTATTCCATGGCATCTTTTACCTCTCCGTCTACCATTTACAAATATGATGTTGCCAGCGGCAAGTCAGAAGTGTTTAAAAAACCTGATGTAAAATTTAATCCCGATGATTATGTAACAAAACAAGTTTTCTATCCTTCGAAAGACGGAACAAAAATTCCCATGTTTATTGTTTACAAAAAAGGAACAAAGTTGAATGGTAAAAATCCAACCATGCTTTATGGTTATGGTGGATTTAATATTCCGCTTACTCCAAACTTTAATGCATCGCGCATGGTGCTTTTAGAAAGCGGCGGCATTTATGCAATGGCAAATTTGAGAGGAGGAAGTGAATATGGAGAAGAATGGCATGAAGCAGGAATGTTGTTGAAGAAGCAAAATGTGTTTGATGATTTTATTGCTGCAGCAGAATATTTAATTGCACAGAAGTACACGAGCAAAGATTATCTCGCCATTATTGGCAGATCGAATGGTGGTTTATTGGTTGGCGCTTGCCAAACACAGCGCCCCGATTTATTCAAAGTTTGTTTTCCGGGAGTAGGCGTAATGGACATGTTGCGCTACCATAAATTTACAGTAGGATGGGGATGGGCTGTTGAATATGGCTCAAGTGATTCGTCTAAACATTTTAAAAACCTGTATGGCTATTCACCTGTGCACAACATTAAATCAGGAACAAAGTATCCGGCAACATTGATCACTACTGCAGATCATGATGATCGTGTGGTGCCTGCACATTCATTCAAGTACGCTGCAACAATACAAGCAGCTCAGGCAGGCGATGCGCCTGTTCTTATTCGCATTGATGTTAATGCGGGGCACGGTGGCGGAAGGCCGGTTGCAAAAGTGATTGATGAGGACGCTGATATTTATTCGTTTATGTTTTGGAATATGGGGATTAAAAAGCTGTGAGTTGTGGGTACTGAGTTTTGAGAAGATTCGAAATGAAGTGCTTTCAATTTTTTAACACAGAGAAAAAGAGAAAAAAATCACAGAGGTCACAGAGTTTATTCTGTGACCTCTGTGTTTGAATATTATTTGTTTCGTCTGTTATCTTAATTTCCTGAGA
>JBKJNS010000307.1:0-4243 GCA_046593455.1 Chitinophagales bacterium
TGAAACTTATGATACTCCTAAAGTCGTAATCGGAAATACCATGGCATGGGTTAACAGTATGTTGATTCCTGATTTTGTTACCATTGATCCATCAGGCGGTGGTGTACTTGATGCTGGGGGAACTCAGTACTATACAATTCATATTGATGGTTCGGGATTAGCAGATGGAATCTATCAGGAATATTTTGTTGTAACCGGAAATGATCCATTAAATCCTAATGATACAATCTGGGTGAATGTGACAATCGGTGGTGGTCTTTGCTCAACAGTAATTGCAGATATACAGTGCGGTGGCAATGTTTGCTTTACTGATTCAATTGGTGGTGGAGTAACATCTGTCTCATATGATTTTGGGGATGGAAATACTTCAACTACAGATAATCCCTGCCATGTTTACACAACTTCGGGCTCATATACAGTTACCTCAATCATTTGTGGCGCTAATGGCTGTGATACAATTACAAACACTGTTGATATTCAGCTCGTGTCGGCAAGCATTACTTCAACAGGTTCTTATATTGAGAATGATCCGATTACATTTAACAGCAACTCAGCAAATGCAAATAGCTGGGCTTGGGATTTCGGAGATGGAGGAACTTCAACTTTAGAAAATCCAACTCATACCTATGCCGCTGATGGTATCTATACGGTAACACTAACGGTAACAGACATGAGCGGATGTACTTATGTAACATCTGATGATGTAGTGATTTTGGTGGATGCAATAATTGACAGCCATTTGAGCTTTGATATTTCATTGTTCCCCAATCCTGCAAACGGTTTATCAACTCTTGAATATTCACTACCAAATGCGGCAATTGTAACAGTTGAATTATGGAATGGCATCGGTCAGCAAATGAGATCGATTATTTCTAATCAAAGTCAGCAAGCAGGAAAATATTCTTACCCAATCTCAATGAGCGAGGCAGGAATGTATTATGTGAAGATGATTGTGGGAGACAAAACAATCTGGCAAAAGTTAGTGGATGTTAAGTAAGGGCATTTACTAAGTAAATTAATTAAGCAGCGGCAGAAATTTTCTGCCGCTGTTTTTTTTAGTCATAAGGAAAGAAAGCATCTTTAATATGAAAAATTTTTGGAACCTTGTTATTAATCGTAATGGAAATCACATCAAATCTTAAATCCATTGAAAGATTATTTTGTTCCAGATATTCTTCGGTAGCAATGGCAAGGTTTTTTTGTTTTTCTTTGCCCACCGCTTCTTCAGGAAATCCAAATGAATCACTGTTTCTGGTTTTAACTTCAACAATCACTAAATCTTTTCCTTCTTTGGCAATTATATCAACCTCTGTTTTTTTAAATCGCCAGTTAATTTCAAGAATGGTATACCCTTTTTTTTCAAGATATTCTAAAGCTAAAATTTCGCCTTTAACTCCGAGTTCATTATGTTTACTCATTGGATTTAATAATTTAATGATGTCAAAATATATTTTTAAAAAAGAACATTTGTTCTTGCCATAAAAGAAAATTACTCTTACGTTTAATCACTTAAAACTACAAAAATATGATGGATCAAATGATTGCAGAATTTACCAAACAAATGGCAGAAGCCATAGAGATTGGGAAAGGAATAAAACTAACTCCTCGACATAAGGAATTGAGGAATGTTGTTGTTGCGGGTATGGGCGGTTCGGGCATTGGCGGAAACATTGTTGCCGAACTGGTTGCCGGAAAAATGAAACTCCCATTTTTTGTGAGCAAAGATTATTTTTTACCTGAATGGGTTGATGAGCATACACTACTGATTGCTTCTTCTTATTCAGGCAATACCGAAGAAACTTTGCACGCATTGGAAGAAGGTATTCGCCGCAGTTGTAAAATAGTTTGCATATCAAGCGGCGGATCAATGATCAATATTGCAAAAAAGGCAGGCCTTGACTTCATCCTTATTCCCGGCGGAAAATCACCGCGGGCATGCCTTGGTTATTCTTTTATCCAGCAACTTTTTGTGCTTTCATTCTACAACTTGATTGATGACGGTTTTATTGTGGGAATAAAAGAAGCAAACCGGATGCTCGATAAAGAAGAGAAGAAAATTATTAAAGCTGCAAAATCATTGGCAAAGAAGATTAATAAAAAAATGCCCGTGATTTATAGTGCTGCAAACTTCGAAGCAATTGGAATGCGGTGGAGACAGCAGATCAATGAGAATTCTAAAATGCTTTGCTTGCACAACTCAATTCCCGAAATGAATCACAATGAATTGGTAGGGTGGAGAACGCCGGGAAAATATGCAGTGATCTTGCTTCGAAATGATACCGATTATACACGCACTCAGCAAAGAATGAACATTGTGAAAAACATTGTTACACAATACACCAAGAATATTTTTGAAGTGTGGTCGAAAGGTGAAAGCTATCTTGAAAAATCGCTTTACCTCATTCACTTTGGCGATTGGGTCTCTTTTTACCTCGCTGAATTGAGAAAGGTTGATGCTGTTGAAGTAAATGTGATTGACTTTCTTAAAGCAGAATTGGCTAATTAATTTTCAAATACAACAAGTGAAAGCGCAGGAATTTTCCCTGTGCTTTTTTATTTAGTGATTTCTATCGCGAATGAGAATACTGATACGGAATGCTTAGCGTTTGATTAAATATTTATTGGATATGATTGAACTCACAGAGATAAAAAAACATTACGGCTCGCACTTAGTGCTTGATATTCCCAGGTATAAATTTGAGAATGGTATCTATTGGCTCAAGGGCGAAAATGGATCGGGCAAAACAACTTTGATGAAACTGATTGCCGGCTTAATTCCGTTTGAAGGTGAAGTAATCCTCAATAAAAATATTTCTATTCTTAAAAACAGAATTGATTATTTAAGAAAAGTAAATTATACCGAAGCTGAACCTTTGTATCCTTCATTTGTAACAGGCGATGAATTAATTCAATTGTTTATCTGGAGTAAAGGCGGCGACTTTGCAGATACAAAAAACCTGATGCAGCAATTAATGGTGGATAAATATTCTCACCAACCAATTGGAACTTACTCGAGTGGTATGAATAAAAAACTTTCACTCATACTTGCTTTTATTGGTAAACCCGATTTGATACTATTGGATGAGCCACTGGTAACTATTGATACTGCTTCAGTCGAAACAGTGTATTCCATCATTCATGAATATGCACATGAAAGAAAAGTGAGTTTTATTATTACCTCTCACCATGATTTTGATTATGCAAAGATTTCTTTTACAGGAACCGTTACGGTGCAGGATAAAATGATTCATGCTTTATGAAACCGGTTCAACTGATTCTTAACAAATTGTTAGTTGTCTCTTTTTATCAAAGGCACTTTGGCCTTTTACTTTTTGTTTTTTTTCTCATGTTTGGAATTGTTGAAGGCTCACAGATTATTGGCTATCACCTTTCACTCATCAACGCAACTCTTGAATCTCCTTCACTCTTGTTGGTAGTAATGCTAATATGGTCTCTGTATGCAGGCAAGAGTGTTCAGTTTGTATTGAAGAAAATAAGCGAACCCGATCAGCAATTTCTTTTTGTTTCGGCTTGTTTAAAAAAGAGTGAGTTGTTGTTACAAACATCTTTTGTACTTGTAAAAATGTATCTGCCTGTTCTGGTGTATTCGGTTATTATCGAAGGGGTTGCATTTTCTCAAGGAAGAATTACAGAGGCACTTTTAATTTTATTTTATCACTTGCTTGTTTGTTATGCCGGCGGGATGTTCATCAGAAATGCCATTGTTCATCCTAACAAGAAATGGATTAGTTTCAATTGGTTTCCTTCAATCAAAATTAAAAAATCTTTGCCGCTGTTCTATATTTTCCATGCGCTCAACAATTTAAGGAATCCGTTAATTGTAACAAAAATATTTTCCCTGCTATCAATGATGGCATTCTTCAGCGGCTTTCAATTAGATCATTACGATTTTAGAGTGGCCATGCTTGGATTTATGTTTGCATTGGTTGGTCATTGCGTAATTGTATTTGAGTTCAGAAAATTTGAAATCACTTATCTCAATTTCACCAGAGCATTTCCTGTTTCAAACTTCAAGAGATTTATTACGCTCGCAATAGTTTATCTGCTTTTACTCTCACCTGAATTTGTTGTGCTTGTGAGAGCAGTGCCAGAACACATTGTTCTGATTGACTTTCCTGTACTCATTATTTTCGGCGTCCTGTTTCTCTTGCTTTTGCATTCACTCCTTTATCGCTCAGTAGGTGACATGAAAAAATATATGATCACTGTATCAATCGTTGCT
>JBKJNS010000015.1:0-15544 GCA_046593455.1 Chitinophagales bacterium
TTTTAAAATTACAGAACCGTGTCAAGCTTTCTTTTGATAAAACATTTAATAATAATGCGCAGATTGTAATCTTCGGCATTCCAGGTCATGCAGAAGTGAATGGATTGATGGGGCAAACAAATCAACAGGCAATTATAATAACAACCGAAGAAGATTTGAATAAACTTGATTACACACGACCGATTGTTCTCTATTCGCAAACCACCAAGAGCACCGAAAAATTTTATCACTTCTCAAATCTGATACAAGAAAGAGCAGCTGCACTAAATAACCAGAATGTTTCATTCAATGATACTATTTGCAGGCAAGTTTCAAATCGAGAGCCCCAGCTGCAAAAATTTTCTAACCTGCACGATGTAATCATTTTTGTGACTGGGAAAAAAAGCAGTAATGGAAAAGTTCTTTACAATGTTTGTAAAGAAACCAATGATAATTCCTATTTCATTTCTGACGACGATGAATTGAAAGAAGAATGGTTTGTAAATGCTAAATCTGTTGGCATTTGCGGAGCAACATCAACGCCCTTGTGGCTAATGCAAAAAGTAGCCGAATCAATACGCTCTCAATTTTCATTTGCTAATGCATAGTGACTGTCAAATTATTCTTTGTTTAAGTTTTTATTAGGGTTTGCCGTTTGAATTTAGAATATTACTTTTGTGACCCCTTTAAAAAACGGGGAAATCTCATAACAAAAGGAGGAACCAAAAATTGGAAGAAAACAAAACAGAAAACCAAACAACAGAAGTTCAAGAAACCATTACCGCAGAAGTTCCTGCAACAATTACCGAGGCACCAAAACCTCAGCCTAAAGTAGAATCACCACACGACGATTTTGATTGGAACGTTTCGAAAAGAAACGTGAAAACTTACACAGATGAGGAGCGTAAAAATCTTGAAGATTTATACAGCGGCACTTTTGTAACAGTAACCAACGAAGAAATCATTAATGGCACAGTGGTATCATTAACCAAAACTGATGTTGTTCTTAACATCGGATTTAAATCAGATGGCTTAGTTCCACTATCAGAATTCCGCGACCTGCCGGATTTAAAAGTTGGTGAGCAAGTGGAAGTACAGGTAGTAGATAAAGAAAATCCAAAAGGTCAATTAATTCTTTCACGCAAGAGTGCCAAGTTACAACGCGCATGGGAGCGCATTATGTCGGCTCATTCAACAGGTGAAGTTGTAAATGGATTGGTTACCAATAAGACCAAAGGCGGTTTAATCGTTGATCTTTTTGGGTTAGAAACTTTCCTTCCCGGTTCTCAGATTGATGTTAAACCAATTACCGATTACGATCAGTATGTTGGTAAAATCATGGAGTTCAAAGTTGTAAAGATTAATGAACTCATTAAAAATGCTGTGGTGTCTCACAAGGCGCTTATTGAAGGTGATCTTGAGCAGCAGCGAATGGAGATTATTTCTAAACTTGAAAAAGGACAGATACTCGAAGGCACCATTAAAAATATTACTGACTTCGGTGCATTCATCGATCTTGGTGGTGTTGATGGATTGTTATACATCACTGATATTTCATGGGGAAGAATCAATCATCCAACAGAAGTATTGAAGTTGAATCAAAAATTGAATGTTGCAGTTCTTGATTATGATGATGAAAAAAAACGTATTTCACTTGGCTTAAAACAATTGACTCCACATCCTTGGGATGTGTTGGATGAAACATTTGCAGTAGGATCAAAGGTTAAAGGTAAGATTGTAAACATTGAAGATTACGGTGCATTCCTTGAAATTCAACCTGGCGTTGAAGGCCTTATTCACGTATCGGAAATTTCATGGTCGAATACTCCAATCAATGCCAAAGAATATTTTAAACTTGGTGATGAGTACGAAGCAATGGTTGTTACAATGGATAAGGCAGAAAGAAAAATGTCTCTTTCATTAAAACAATTAACTGCTGATCCATGGAGTACCATCGAAACTAAATTCCCAATTGGAACCAAGTTGAAAGGCAATGTTAGAAACGTAAGTAACTATGGAGTGTTTGTTGAATTGGAAGATGGTATCACAGGCTTTGTTCACATCAGCGATCTTTCATGGGTAAAGAGAATTAATCACCCTAATGAAATTGCAAAAGCAGGCACTGAATTAGATGTTGTTGTTCTTGATATTAACAAAGAAGAACGCAAACTTTCATTAGGTCACAAGCAAGTTGAAGAAGATCCTTGGAATACATTTGAATCAGTATTCCCCGAAGGATCAGAACATCAAGCTACTGTTGTTAAGAAAGATGATAAGGGTGCAATCGTTTTATTGCCTTACGGATTAGAAGCTTTTGCTCCAACTAAACACTTGAGAAAAGAAAACGGCAAAAGTGTTGAAACAGATGAGACACTTGCTTTTAAGGTAATTGAATTTGATCGAAACCAAAAGAAGATTATTGTTTCGCATTCACGAACATGGGAAGAAAAGGTTGAGAAAGAGAAGGATGATGTTCGTGATAAAAAGCGTGTTGAAAGACAAGGACAACGTGAAGAGCTAAGTAAGATCAACAGAAAGATTGAGAAGTCAACTTTAGGTGACTTAGGAATTCTTTCAGAACTAAAATCTAAAATGGAAGCAGGAGATTCAGAAGATCCAACTCCCGATGTAGAGGAAGTTGGTGAAACTCAAGTTACCGAAGTAAAAGATGAAATAACTGAAAAATCAACAGTTGAGGAACCAAAACCAGATGAAACTTCTTCTGATTCTGAAACAAAGGATTAGTTTTTTTTCATACGATTAAAACTAAAAAACTCCTGCGTTTTGCAGGAGTTTTTTTTGATACAAGAATTATTCGGCTTTTTCAAGCCGTTACTTTTTGCATTTTATAAGAATGAAAAAAACTATTCCATCGCATTTTTATAACACCAAACACGGCTTCATTAAAAATTCCTTTACTCATCTTTGAGGTTCCATCAACCCGATCGGTAAAAATTATTGGTACTTCTTTGATATTAAATCCAAGACAGTATGCTGCATATTTCATTTCAATTTGAAAAGCATATCCAACAAAAGTTACTTTATTAAGATCTATTGTCTCCAATACTTTTCTTCTGTAACAAACAAATCCCGCTGTAGTGTCTTGCACCGGCATCCATGTAATTAAGCGAACATACACTGATGCATAATAACTCATGAGCACTCTGTTTGCCGGCCAGTTGATGACTTTGCCGCCTTTGATATAACGAGATCCCACTGCAACATCGAATTTTTTAACAGCACATGCTTCATATAATTTTTGCAATGAAATTACAGGATGAGAAAAATCTGCATCCATTTCAAAAATATATTCATACCCATGGTTTAAAGCCCATTTGAATCCCAGAATGTATGCAGTACCCAACCCCAGTTTTCCTTCTCTTTGCACAAGAAATAGCTGGGTGGAAAATTTAGCAATCAATGAATTTACAATTGTTGAAGTTCCATCAGGTGAATTATCATCAATGATAAGAATATGAGCTAAAGGTTGTTGCTCAAAAATCTCACTAATGAGTCTGGTTATATTTTCAGACTCATTGTAAGTTGGTATTATGATAATGCTTCTTTCCAATGGGGCGTTGAATTGAGCTTTTGTTTTGATTTAATTATTTTTTCATTCTTTCCTTAATAACTTTAATCCGGTTCTTAAAATCAATAGAGAATTCACTCTTAATAATCCAATCGTAGTAGCTGGGTTCAGTTTTAAAAACTTCTGCTACAACTTTCCCTTTGTGCTTTCCGAAGTTGAACATTTCGATTCCGTTTTCATAATACATTCTCTTGCTAAGATCAACATAGTCTCCGTCTTTTGAGAGATCATGTAAAAAGTCAATACTGTTTTTCAGGTTTTCGGGATAACGATCCAACTGGGCTTTGAGTACCTTATATGTTGCTTTTACATCTGCCATTGCGCTGTGTGCATCTTCAAGGTTACTGTCGCAATAAAATTTGACAGCAGCAGAAAGATTTCTCGGTTCCATTTGATGGTAAATTCTTTGAACGTCAACTAATTTTCTATCTCCAATTTCGAATGCTATTCCTGCACGATTAAATTCTTCGAGCAGGAGAGGGAAATCAAATCTGGTTGAATTAAATCCTGCAAGGTCACAATCATCTAAAAAAATAAAAAAAGACTTTGCTATTTTATCAAACGTGGGTGCATCTTTAACATCGTCATCTGTAATCTTGTGAACCGCTGTTGCACCAGGCGGAATTGGCATTTGCGGGTTAACACGACTTTGTTTTTCATGAACATTTCCATCGGGCATAATTTTTATCACCGCAATTTCAACAATGCGATCCTTTGCAACATTTACTCCTGTTGTTTCAAGGTCAAGAAAAGCAAGAGGTCTTGTTAAGTTCAGTTCCATTAATCAATTTTTATCATGCCCAAAATTACTCAAAGCAGTTAAATCCATTCCATCAAAATTTCCCGAACTCATCATTAAGAGATTATTGATTTTGCTTGTGTGTTCCTCAAGAAATGAAGTTAGTGTTTTAGCCTCGTTGAAAACATGAATATGCCGGTCTCCAAAAGCCTCTTTAATAAATTCGGCTTCAAGCGGCTCCATTCTTTTTAATTCAAATGTGTGCTGGTTAAAAAACACAACCTTAATGTCGGCATCATGCATTGATTGAAAATATTCACCCAAAAAATCACGGTTTAAACTGGAGAACGTATGCAACTCAAAACATGCAATTAATTTTTGAGAAGTGAATTGCTCTTTCACAGCCGCAATTGTTGCTTTTAATTTTGAAGGCGCATGAGCAAAATCACGAAACACATGTGCGAAAGCCGTTGATGAAACTGATTCCATTCTTCTTGCAGCGCCATCAAAATCTTTCATTGCTTCAAAACAATTTGTTTCTTCAATACCAATTAATTTACAAACTTCAACAGCGCCCATCATGTTTTGCAAATTATGTCTTCCAAATATTTGCAATGGAATTTTCTTTTGCTTTTCAATGATGTAGGTAATTCCTTCTTCAATTACGAAAACAGGAGTTGCATAGCTGATTTTTTTTAATGATGGATTACCTGAAGTTGCTATGTGACTCACCGTTTCATCTTCCAAATTAAAGACCAATGCGCCGTCGTACGGAATCAAATCGACAAACTTTCTAAACTGCTCGATGTAAGTATCAATGGTTGGAAAAACATTAATGTGATCCCAGGCTATTCCACTAATGAGTGCAATATCGGGTTGATACAAATGAAATTTAGGTGTGCGGTTAATTGCTGAATCTGGATATTCATCGCCTTCAAAAATCATGATTGGTGCATCATCAGTCAATCTTACAGTAATATCAAAACCTTTTACGGCCGAACCAACCATATAATCAAATGCCATTTTATTCTTCTCTAATATGTGCATGATCATCGCGGTAATAGAAGTTTTTCCATGGCTTCCACCAATAACAACTCTCTTTTTATTTTTTGCTTGTTCAAAAAGGAATTCGGGAAATGAATAAATTTTTAATCCCAGCTCTTGAGCCTTTTTTAGTTCTGGATTGTCAGGCTTGGCATGCATTCCCAAAACAATTGCATCAATGTCATTTGTAATTCGAGCGGGGTTCCAACCCATTTGGGCCGGCAACAAGTTATACTTCAACAAATTTCCTTTCGCCGGTTCAAATATTTCATCATCGCTGCCGTTTACATCGTAGCCTTTCAACTTCAATGCAATAGCAAGGTTGTGCATAACACTTCCGCCAATGGCAATAAAATATACAGTCATATTTTTAGTTTTGTAACCACAGCAAAGAGAAGTAGATTTGCTTAAATAAATGAAATTATCTTTTTATAAAATCAACAATCAATTTAACATGACACGCAACTTCATCATCGCACTATTAGCTGTAATAATTTTTTCTGTCGTTAGCGTGCTCTCATCTTGCGGAACCCAAAAAATGGGTTGCCCCGGTCAAATAACCAAAGTAGAGAAAGCTGAACCTGCACGCAGTTAATATTAAATTCCACTCTTAATTTATTGGGTGAATAAAAAATCACTAATAAAAAAATCTGCTTCGATAGCAGATTTTTTTTATATGCAATCTTAGAGCTGCAATTGCTACTTTACTTTGAATGTGTAAGTGATGGTTCCAAATTGTTCTTCAGCCGCTGAAGCATCAGCATTTACTTTTGTTTTTAACGCGGCATCTTCTGCAAGTTGAAATAAATATGTTTCGGTTGTGGTTGAACCTTTTTGTGTTGCTTTTGCCCATACAACATTTCCTTGCTTATCAACTTTAATATTTACCACTACACGTCCGGTTTTTTGTGAGTTATCATTAATAGGGGAGAAGAATATTATTTTTCTTCCACTCATCCCTAATTGTGGAGCACCACCGGGACCAAATCCGCCAGGTCCACCATTTCCTACACCAGGATTTCCGCTATAGTCAGTCCCGAACGGATCGCCATTTGGTTTGCCTTTATCACCAGCAACATTATCGGTTCCTTCACCTGTGCTATTGTTAGTTTCATTACCGGGATACAACGCTTTTGGTTGTGGTTTCGGCGGAGTCTCTTTTGGAGGAGTTTCTGTTTTTTTAGTTGGTGTTGTTTCGGTTTTCTTTTGATCAACAGGTGTATTTTTTTTCTGATCTTCTTTCTTCTGAATTACAGGAACGTCATCTTTTGTTTCCTGTGTTACCACATCCTCTTCAGTTTGTTTTTCTTGCGCTGAAGAATTTTCAGGAGCAGGAGTTTGTAATACTTCAGCACTTCCCATTGGTTGCACATCACCCATTCCTAAATCGCTTATTCCTAAATTTAAAAACACCCCCGATTCACTTAAAGGAGGATCGGGTGGGCGAAGTACAAAATACATAAACAGCAAAATCAAAGCTCCGTGAATCAATAAGGTGATCCACAAGCTGTTCAGCTTTGCTTTCCTTTCATTACGAACATTCTCCGACTCGAAGTTTGGATTGATGTCAACTTCATGCTTAAGAAAATTAGTTTGTTTAAGAGCGATCATTTGAATTGCGGATTGCGAATTTTCAATTTCGAATTTATAGTCTGATGATTCCGAAAAAATTATTTTGAATATAGATGCAAAATTAATTCCCTTTCCATATATCATCTTTTAGGTGCTGTTGCCAAAATCATTTTTGCTTTCAGCCTTGTTCCAATGTCTATTACATCCACCACATCTTGAATGGTGAGCAGATTATCTACTCTCAATACAATAGTGGGATCAATTGTATTCGCAATCTTTTGCGCAAGCACACTTTCTAAGTCAGGATAGGCAACGGGTAGATCATCCACTGCATAATTCAAATTTTTATCAACTGAAAGTGAAATCATTTTCTTCGCCACTGTTTGCTCACTGCTACTTGATTTTGGCAGCGTAAGTTTTATCACCGAAGGATTTACCATAGTCGATAAGATAAGAAAGAAAAGCAGCAGCATGAACATAATATCGTTCAGCGATGAAGTCGAAACTTCGGCATGCATTCTTGTGTTTCTTCTAAATCTCATGCAGTAGGTTCTTGAATTAGATCAATAAAGTCAACAGCATTCTGTTCAAGCATGTATGACACACGATCAACCATGCTGTTGAGAATATTAAAACATACGTAAGCAAAAATACCAATCAATAAGCCGGCAGCAGAGGTGATCATCTTTTCATAAAGTCCGCCGGCGATAATATCAATGCTTATATTTTTTTCAATAGAGATGGTGTAGAAAATTTTTATTACGCCTGCAATGGTTCCCACAAAACCCATCATGGGAGCTATGGCAGCAATAATACCGAGGTAATTCATATTCTTATCGAGCTTGTAAATTTCAAGCTTGCCTTCACTCTCAACAGCCGATTCAACTTCCTTAATTGGTTTGCCAATTCTTTTTATTCCTTTCAATAATAATCTGGCGATTGGTGTATTTGTATTTCTGCAAAGCGATTGTGCCGCATCCATTTTTCCATTGAGCAAATGATCACGAATGCTGCTCATAAAATTTTGATCGATGCGCGATGCTTTGCGAATTACCAGGAATCTTTCAATCGCAAAATAAACAGCAAGCAGGGAAAGAACTCCAAGCGGAACCATGATCCAACCACCTTTCATAAGCAGGGTAAGAAAATTTAATGGTTCAGCCGGTGTTGCATTTTGAAATGTGGTTGCAGATTGTGTTACGCTATCAATAGCGGTTTGTGAGATTTGAAGTAGTAGCGTCATATTTGTTTTGCGTTAGAACGCAGTGTTTGAATTTTTATTTTTATGATGACGTCAAATATATCCGATTCAAATGCCCAGATGGAAATATGAATTCAACAGTACACTTATTTTTTGTAGGGGAATGAAGACAAGACAAATGAAGTTGAAGCACTTACTAAAAGTGTAAATAGAAATCACGGAGCAATTCAATGAAATCTGAAGTGTAATTACTTGCTTCATCTTTTATGAGTAGCGTTACTTCATCATAACTTTTCTTATTAATTGCTGCTATTGAATTGTGAAATGAAAAGTGGTGAATTGTACTAATTGCTTTTGAGGCAATACTATCGCGGATAATAATTTTCTTGAAAGGAAATAACTTCTTCTCCGCAGCAAGATCCAGAAGTTTAGGTGAAGAGCTTTCAGGCAGTAATACAGAAAAAATTCCTCCATCGCTTAACAGTCTTTGAACTGCAGTTAGTAATTCAGCAATTGATAATTCATCTGCATGTCTGGCTTTATTTTTTTTGTGGTGAGAAGACTTCAAATGCTTTTCAAAAAACGGCGGATTACAAATTACGAAGTCGTATTTCTTTACACTTTCAAACTCTCTAATGTTAGAATGTATCACATTTATTATGTTGCTCCATTTTGAAGCTGACACATTTTCTTTCGCCTGATTAAAACTCTCTTCATCCAATTCAACTGCATCAATCTTGCATTCATTTCTCTGTGCAATCATTAATGCAAGCAATCCTGTTCCTGTTCCAATATCTAGAACATTCCCTTTTAGATTAACAGGAAATGAAGCGCCAAGAATGCAAGCATCGGTGGTAACCTTCATGGCGCAGCGATCCTGATCAATGCGAAATTGTTTGAACTGAAACCATGGATTAGACATGGCTCAAAATTAAAAGAACAATTGTGCTCGCATGAACGCAAAACATTTTTCTTAAATAAATAACATCGGTTTCCCTTTCATTAACTTTGCGCCAATGATGCGGATAGGAATATTTTTTGGTGGCGGCTCAAGAGAGAGAGAAATTTCATTTGCAGGCGGAAGAACGGTTTATGATAACCTCGATAAAAACCTTTTTGAAGCAATTCCGATTTTTGTGGACTCACTCGGAAATTTTATTGAACTCGATTGGCGATACATTTATAAAGGAACGATCCGCGATTTTTATCCACCGGTTCAGTTTCTTCCAAACTCACCACACAATTTTCAAATTTACATTGAGGCAATCAGCGTGCTCACGCAACAACAGACAGATAAAATCATCAACTCAGTTGGAAAAAAGATTTCAATTGAAGAATTAAAAAATAAAATTGATTTTGCTTTTCTCGCCTTGCATGGTGCATGGGGCGAAGACGGAACCTTACAGGGCATTCTTGAATGGTTGCATATTCCTTACACCGGTTCAGGTATTTTACCATCATCAATTGGTATGGATAAAGTGTTTCAGAAAAAAGTAATGAAGCAAAGCGGTTATGATGTTGCGAAAAGCATTTCGATAAGCAGAGCTAATTGGTTTGAAAATAAATCGCATCAGGTAATTTTTAAAAACGCGATAAAGAAAGTAGGACTGCCTTTCGTAGTTCGCCCGGCAAATCAAGGTTCTTCGATCGGTGTTTCAATTGTTCACAATAAAAACATCAATGCATTTACTGAAAGGGTAGAGGCTGCTTTTTTTGTCACAACTCTTGCTTATAAAGAATGGAAATCATTAAATGAAGATGAGAAAATTCAATGGGTTAGAAAAACTGCTGAGATAAAAGACGGAACAGGAATCCCTTTTATAATCAACAATGAGCAAATCAATCACCCCGAAGAATTATTAAAATTTATTACCAAGCATTTTTCAAAATCGAAAGAGACATTAACACTACAAAGCATTTATGAAGAACAGGAAGTTTTGATTGAGGAATTTATAGACGGTATTGAGTTCAGTTGTATTGTTGTTCGTGATGAAAACGGAAATTCAATTTCATTGCCTCCAACAGAAATAAAAAAAGGAAAGGAAGTATTTGATTACCGCTCAAAATATTTAGCGGGAATAACAAGAAAAGTTACGCCCATAAATTTACCTGATAAAGAAATTGAGAGAATTAGAAAAGCTTGTGAAGAACTTTTTGAGTTTTTTAATTTTCATGTGTATGCACGCATTGATGGTTTTGTAAGAAAGCGCGATCAAAAAATATTTTTAAATGATCCCAATACAACTTCAGGAATGTTGCCTTCTTCATTCTTTTTCCATCAAGCTGCAGAGATTGGTTTAAACCCATCACAGTTTTTAACTTTTATTATCAGAACTTCGATCAGTGAAAGAAGCCGATCACAAACAATCACAACTGGTTACCGGAAATTATTGATTGAACTGGATGAAAATATTTCAGGATTAAAAAAAGGAGCAACAACAAAAAAGAAAATTGCTGTGGTGCTCGGCGGGTATTCAACCGAGCGGCATATCTCTGTTGAGAGTGGCAGAAATATTTTTGAAAAACTTGCATCATCAACTAAGTATGAACCCATTCCTGTTTTTTTAATTGGGAATGAAGAAACATATTCACTTTACCAAATTCCAATTAATTTATTGCTGAAGGATAATGCTGATGATATAAAAGATAAGATTCTTCATTTCAAAAAACATCCTGCCGTTGAAAAAATTAAGAAGCAGACCAATCAATTGACTCATAAATATATTTCAACCACATCGGTATTTGAACCTAAGAAAATTTCGGTTGAAGAATTAAGCAAGATGGTTGAAGGCGTTTTTATTGCGTTGCATGGAAGACCAGGTGAAGATGGACAATTGCAGAATGATCTGGAGAAATACAATTTGCCATTTAATGGATCAGGAGTGTTATCCTCACAAATAACGATCAACAAATACCAAACAAATGAAATTCTGAAACAGAATGGAATTATGGTTGCCAATCATTTACTCGTTCAAAAGAATGATTGGATAATTAACAAAGAAAAATTTTACACTGATATATTGACCGTGGCTTCATTTCCATTTATATGCAAACCTGTTGATGATGGGTGTAGTTCGGCAGTTAAAATTATAAGAAGCAAAGAAGAGCTTGATGCGTTTTGTCATTTAATGTTTAGAGAAAGGGATGAATTGAAGAAGAAATATTGCGAAGTGTTATCCTTAAAAATCAATGAAGAATTTCCACGCAAACAAAGTATTCTTGTTGAGGAATTAATTACTGCAAATGGTGCTGCTCACTTTCTTGAAATTACAGGTGGTATGCTAACCAAAATTAATTCGGGTGGAGAAATATCATTTGAAGTCTTTGAGCCTTCAGAAGCACTGTCAACCGGTGAAGTTCTTTCATTAGAAGAAAAATTTCTGGCTGGTGAAGGTCAAAATATAACTCCTGCAAGGTTTGCAAAAAATTCTGCTGAATACGAACGAGTTGCTTCAATCGTTAAAAAGGAATTGGAAAAAACAGCGAGGGTTTTAAATGTTACCGGCTATTGCCGCATCGATGCTTTTGTAAGAATATTTGATTCGGGAAAAGTTGAAACAATTATTATTGAAGTAAACTCATTGCCGGGAATGACTCCGGCAACTTGTATTTTTCATCAGGCAGCACTAAACAAATACAAACCCTTTGACTTTATTGATCAGATTTTAGAATTCAGTTTTCAAAAAAATAAATTAATTGAGCAGCGCTAATACAATGTGGAATAAATTCCGCAACAATAAATTTTTATTCAATGTCTCAGGCGCCATCGCGTTTTACCTGGGCTTTGTTTTGCTATTTGCATTGGCTATAAATCTTTATACAAATCATGGTTCGTATTTAGAAGTACCTGACGTAAGAGGAAAGGAATTTGCTGAAGCAGAAATAATTCTTAAGAATAGTAAACTTGAATATACGGTAGCTGATTCTACCTACGATGAACATAAAACAGCGCTTGCCATTATTGAACAAAATCCAAAGCCGGGTTCAAGTGTTAAATCTTTCCGAACCATTTATCTTACAGTAAATTCAAAGTCGGCTCCGCAAATTCAAATGCCTGACCTAAGAGATGTTTCACTAAAATCTGCATCAATGATTCTTACAAGCTATGGGTTGAAAGTTGGAGCATTGATCTACAAACCGGATCTCGCGAAAGATGCTGTGCTTGATCAATTGGTAAATGGAAAATCAATTAAGCCGGGAACAAATATTAAAAAAGGGGTTAAAATTGATCTTGTTCTTGGAGACGGTTTGGGCCAAACGGAGATCGATGTTCCAAATCTGATTGGTTCAACATTGAGAGAAGCAAAATTTATTTTAGACGGCTCATCACTCAACATTGGTGCAATGGTTGTTGATGCCAGTGTAAAAGGCGATACGCTCAATGCAGTTGTTTACAAACAAATTCCGGATCCATTGGACACTCGAAATAATGTTATGAATGCAGGTGAAGGAGTTGATGTATTTTTAACATCGCCTGAAAAATTTAATACTGAACCGAAAGAAAATTGAATATGAATAAAATATTGAAACTGTTTTTTTTCCTTTTCCTTATTGTTGGAAACTTGAAAAAAAGTTATTGTCAGGAAGAACTTGTTCCTCTTGCTGTTAACCCGGTTTTGAAAAATGTTAAAGTTGAATCTGCTGCATCATTACGCGATGCCCTTTCACTACCTTTCCTTGATGATTTTTCATACTACTCAACTTATCCTGATCAGAATAAATGGGCAGACAAGCAAGCTTTTGTTAATTCCACCTTCCCAATAAATCCAATATCGATAGGTGTTGCAACGCTGGATGGGTTAAAAGAAAATGGTCAGCCGTATGATTCCATAAGTCACAGTTTTTCTTCCATAGGAGGTGCTGATACGCTCACTTCACAGCCGATATTATTAGGAAGCAATTTGCCGGCAGACTCTGTTTATTTCAGTTTCTTTTATCAGCCAGGCGGCTTAGGTGATTATCCTAATTCTTATTTTTTTAATTCTACAAACTATGGTGTAAATGTTGGCGATTCTTTAGTGGTGGAGTTTAAGGATAGCACGGGAACCTGGCAGCACGTGTGGTCGAAGGACGGAGTTTTCTCCAATGAAGATTTTAAGCAGGTTATGATTCCTCTAAAGAACTCAATTTATTTTCACAATGATTTTCAATTCCGTTTCAGAAATTATGGAACACTGATTGGTCAGTTTGATTGCTGGCATATTGACTATGTAAAACTTAATTCAAACAGATCATTCACCGATGTAATTATCACTGATGTTGCCATGCAATTTCTTCCATCTTCTATGCTAAAAAATTATCAATCGATGCCATGGAATCAGTTTCAGAATTTTCAAACTGAAGAAAAAGCCGATGCTCAGTTTATCTCAGTAAAAAATAATTTTACAGTTGAAAAAAATACCAGCCGTTCCATGTCGGCAACAGAAACTGTTACCGGCACTCCATTGTTTTCATCAGGAACGCAGAGCAGTAATTTAGATGCAGGCACCGCAACCAGTTATTCATTTGCAGTTCCCATTATTCAGGATTTTGCGCTCGATAGTTTAAACATTGCTTCAACATTTATTATTGGTGCAACGGGCGACAATAACACTGCAAATGATACCGCCACACGCAATCAGTTATTTTCAAACTTCATGGCTTATGATGATGGAACTGCTGAAGCAACTTACCGGCTATTGGGATCACCTGCATCATTGGCATTAGAATACCATCTTAATACGCCCGATACTTTGCAGGGAATTGAAATAATGTTTGCACATGATGAAGTTAATGTTACACAGTCAGTGATCTCAATATATGTATGGAGTTCATTGAACCCTGAAGACAGTTTATTGCGTGATGAATTTTTACTGCCTGAATACCCCAAGGATAGAAATGGATTTGCCTTATACAGACTTTCGCGCCCCTTATTGATTACCGGAACATTTTATATCGGATGGCAGCAGGTTTCTCTTCAAACAGATTTAAAAATAGATATTGGTTTTGATAAGAATGATACAGCAAATCAGCACTTGTTTTATAACATTGATGGTAATTGGACCCAATCGCAATTGGTGGGTGCTGCAATGTTGCGACCTGTTATTGGGAGTAAAATTCCTTTCGGTGTTGGAGTGCAGGAAATAAATACTGAAAATGAATTTACGATTTTTCCAAATCCGGCGAATGATGTTGTTATTGTAAAGGGTGGCAATGAAAAATTATTGCTCGAAGTTTTGGATTTAACAAGTAGAAAAATTTTGTCTGCAAATAGTACTTCTCAAATTAATATTGAGAACCTGAATGCAGGATTGTATTTGCTTAAGATTACAGACTTGCAAAGCGGAGAAAAATCAATTCAAAAATTTATTAAAGGGAAATAGCTATGACAGAAATTTCAGTTCAACAATTAAAGGAAAAAGTTGACAATAATAAAACATTGCACCTGATTGATGTACGCGAAGAATGGGAATATCAGGAATTTAATATTGGTGCTGAAAATATTCCGCTTTCAATTTTGATGACGAAGCTTGAAGACCTTGAAGATTTAAAAGGCGAAGAAATAATTGTCCATTGCAAAATGGGTAGCCGCAGCATGCAAGCTTGTATGATTCTCGAGCAATACGGTTTTAAGAATGTAAAAAATGTTAGTGGTGGCATTCAAGCATGGATGGAGATCTTCAGTAATCAAACCGCAAAGTAATTAACCGAGACCTGCTATATTTGAAAGCCGATGCTAAGGTTAAAATATTTTTCCTTCTTCGCTGCAATCTTTTCTTTTGTACTATTCGAATTCATTCGTTGTAATTCTTTTACTCCAAAAGAAATTGCAAAACCTATTTACAGAAATCTAAGCGACTCAGTAAAATATGTTGGCATGCAAACGTGCCGTACCTGCCATGAGAATGTTTATCAAACATTTATTCAAACCGGTATGGGGCAATCATGGGATCATGCAACTGAAAAAAAATCATCGGCAAAATTTGATTCACATGCTTATGTGTTTGATCGGTTTAAAAATTTCTGGTACCATCCCTTCTGGAAAAATGATTCTCTGTATTTAAAAGAATTCAGGCTGGAAGGAAAGGATACCATCTATCAGCGCATAGAAAAAATTTCTTACATCGTAGGTTCAGGTCAGCACACAAATTCACACATCTGGATGAAGAATGGATTTTTGCAACAGGCACCGCTAACATTTTATACGCAAAAACAAATTTGGGATTTACCGCCAGGATTTGAGGATGGTGAAAACACAAGATGGAATAGAAGTATTAGTCTTGAATGCATGAATTGCCATAACATGTATCCCGCATTTGATACTTCCTCTTCAAATAAATTTCTCACCGTAAAAACAGGTATTGAATGCGAGCGATGCCATGGAGCAGGTGGTGAACATGTGAAAGAAAAAATGGCCGGCATCTATGTTGACACCTCGAAG
>JBKJNS010000228.1:0-11849 GCA_046593455.1 Chitinophagales bacterium
ATTTTTTGTTTCAGATTACCATCAAACATGGCACGATAAAATTACGGGGATGATTTGCGTGAAGAAGAAATGATATTAAGAATCTGCAAAGTTTTTTTTAAAAAAAGCTTGTTCGCATTTTACGTTGACTCAAGTTTTGGGTTGCACATTTCTCAATTACGCAATTCAAATATTTTCAATTACGTTTGCTACTACAATTTTATTTTCTTAACCAAAACCTTATTCACGTGAAAAAATTTACATTTCTATTTTCCATTATCGCATCTGTTGCATTTGTTTCAAATGGCCAGGCATTTAAGTACCCGCTCTTTGAACATTTTACACAAGCAAGTTGCGGCCCCTGTGCTGCACAAAATCCCGGATTTCAGGAACTCATTCTTGATCCTAATCCCAATACAGTTCGTCACATTGCTTATCACACTTCGTGGCCCGGTGTTGATCCAATGTATAACTACAACAAAACTGAAAGCAATGATCGTGTTGATTATTATGGTGTAACGGGAGTGCCCGATGTTTTTTTAGAAGGAAATTATAAGCATTCACAACCCGGCGGAATGACGATGGACGATGTTAATTTTATTATTGCTCAAACCAGCCCGATTAAAGTTACGGTAAGTGATGTTGACAATGGAAGCAGTCATGATGTTACTGTAAATGTGATTTCTGTAGGAGTGCCTCCAACCGGTTCTTTTGTTTTGCGCACGGCAATCATTGAACGTAATATCAATTACACTACCCCTCCGGGAAGTAACGGCGAAAAATATTTCCCCAATGTTTTCCGAAAGATGTTGCCATCTTCAGATGGTGATGCGATTACTTTACCTGCACAGGGAGGAACAGTAACTTTTACCTATACTTATGATGAAGATGCTGCATGGGTTCAAAGTGAAATTGGAGTGGTATCATTTGTACAAAAATCAACCAAAGAAGTAATTAACTGCGGAGCTTCATTTGATAATGTTGTTAATGCAATTATTACTCAGCCAACAGTTTTATCTCAAAAAGGAATTATTGGAGTTGCCAGTAATTTTGATTTCTCTACCGGAAATTCAGGAACAGCGGCAGAAGATTTTACTTACACACTTACATCGGATGCACCATTAGATTGGAGCGGCTCATTTACAGTGAATGGAGTTATCTTTTCAAATTCAGGAACTGTAACCATTCCTGCAAACACTTCTTACAACACATCAATAGCTGTAACTCCCGGTGCTACACCGGCGTTTGCGCAGTACACACTTACCATTCAATCATTAACCAATCCTAATTCAGCAGCAATGCTAACCAGCGTTTATGTGATTTCAGGAATTACAGATTTGATTGTAAACGCAGGCGGTGGTCTTGGTGATGGAACAGGTGGTGGCCCTGCCGATTGGCAAAGTTATTTTGATGCAGGATTAAACAATGCAGGAAGCACGACTTATACAATAGCGAATTATACAAAAGCAATACAAGGGTTTAAGGATAATATTTTAACCGATGTTAAATACATCTACTACAACATTGGTTGGACTTTCCCTGCATACAATGATGAGTTGATTGGTTACTTCGAAACTTTTCTTGACAATGGTGGTCGCTTGTTTATCAGCGGACAAGATGCAGGATGGGATGCTTTTACTTCAGTAGCGAACTCTGGTCACTCAACACCTGCTCAAAAAGCATTTTATTCTGATTACCTTAATACTGATTGGTTAGATGATGGTTCAGGCGCTAACACCAAGCTTACAGCTAACCCTGATGATATTTATTCAGCACAAACTTCAGTAACAATTACCAAATATTATGGTAATACTTATTTCTATCCCGACCAACTTGATGTGCTTGGAACTGCAATCCCGATTTTTTACTATAACAGTTTGACCACCAAAATTTCGGGAACTCGCTACACAGACGGAAATTATAAAACAGTGTATTTAGGAGTTGGATTGGAAATGGTAGGTGGTGATGCCGATAAGAACACGTTGATGAAAACAACTTACGATTGGTTTCACGGAAATATTTCAAGTGTTCAATTCGATGCGCAGATGGCTGCCATGATGGGGCAAAATTTTCCAAACCCTGCTGATGATTACACCAACATTCCAATCAACAAATTAAACAGCAGCACAACATTGATTGTTACCAATGCTTTAGGTCAAGTGGTGTTGAATGAAAAGGTAAGTGTAGGCGAGTCAATGATTCACGTGAATACGAAGAACTTACCGCAAGGATTGTATCAATATCATTTGAGTAATGAAACGGTTGTTCACTCACTACAGGTGGTGCACTAAGAATTTTTTAGAACTTAAATTTTAAAAGCAGAATTAGCAATGATTCTGCTTTTTTATTTGGAAGGAATTGAGGCAAGCATTCTTATTTCTTTCCAAGAATTATAAAAAACTCATTCCCTTTTCTTGGGGGAATTGAATTATAACATTGATCAAAAGTTTTGATATTGAAGAGTGGCGAAAAATATTTAAGGTACTCTTCTTCAGTACCACCAAATGGCGGCGGTACTCTGTTGGCCATTGGATTATTAAAAAGCAATCCAACCAATTTACCTTTTTCATTTAAAAGGCGATGCATGTGCAGCGCATATTTATTTCTTAATGATGGATGGAGTGCGCAGAAGAATGTTTGCTCAATTATGAGATCATACTTGCCTTCATGTTTAAAAAAATCCTGATGAATTAATTGTGAATCAGGAAAGCCCGGAACTCTTTTTTTGAATTCATTTAATGGATAAATAGCATAATCAAGAAGGCAGGTGTTTTTAAATCCCGCATTAAAAAGATACTCGGCTTCGTAGCCATTTCCAGCGCCGGGAATTAAAATTTTAGTTTCTTTTGAAGTAAGTTGATCGAAATAGTGTTTGAGCGGAGTTGAAACATCTCCTGCATCCCACACGTTAGAACCATCAGTGTATCTTCTTTGCCAGTAGTCAGGATTTAATTCTTCAATGATCATAAGTTTTTATTTTAATAATTCTATAATCATTGCAACTTCTTTACATAGTTTCAAGTCTTAATGTGCATTCCATTGAAGTCAAATCTTAAATTAATTCCTTAAAAATCGTTAACAAAAGCCGAGAAAGAAAATTTCTTTTATCTTTGGCGGCATTCAAAAAAACACGATTTTAAAAACAAACAGTTTAAAATGAAAAAACTCAGTTTTATTGTACTTATTATTATTGGAGTTAGTTTTATTATGACTTGGAATAGCTGTAAAAAAGGACCAGAAGATCCATTCTTCTCCCTCTACACACGGAAGCACAGGGTAGTGGGTGATTGGACTGTTAGTGTTTATACAGTTGATTTCAAAGACTCATTAAGAAGAGTTATAGATTCTCTGACTATACAAGGTGGGTGTGGTGAGGAAACTGATAAAACAGTAGATTATTACAATTACATTATGACGTTTGATAAGAATGGCGGATATATAGAAAACCTGAAAATAAGAACTGAGAATTCCATTGACATTCTTAATAACACCGTTAATTGTTTTGATGTGCTAACTAATGACAGCATAACCACTGTTACCTCTAAAAAATGGAATTTTACCGGCAATGTTGGTGATGTAAAGAATAAGGAGCAGTTAGTGTTATTTGATCCTGAAACTTTGGAATCCCAAATCTTTGATATAATTAAGTGCAGTGAAAAGCAAATGAAACTTCAAATAATTGTTCAGGATCCGGTTTCAAACATTGGAACAATCAGACAGTATACATTGGATAAAAAGAAATAGGGAGTTTTAGAAATATTTGAAAGCCGCTGCAAAAAACAGCGGCTTTTTTTATTCGCGATATTTTGATGCGCGATTGATCTCACGCTTTGCATCGCGATCTTTAATTGAGTCGCGTTTATCATGCACTTTCTTTCCTTTTGCAAGAGCCACTTCAATTTTTGCAAAGCCTCTTTCAGAAATAAATAGATGGAAAGGAATAATTGTTAAACCTTTCTCTTTAATTTTTGATTCGAGTTTATTGAGTTCTTTTTTCTTCAATAATAATTTACGGGGTCTCAGTGGCTCGTGATTGTAATGCGTTCCTTTATCATAAGCAGAGATGTTGAGATTCTTAATCCACAACTCTCCCTTATTAATATAGCACCATGCATCACTCATGTTTGCTTTGCCTTGCCGAATAGATTTTATTTCGGTGCCGGTTAATACCATGCCTGCAACAAACTTGTCGAGGAACTCGAATTCGAAAAACGCTTTCTTATTTTTTATGTCAATGTGTTTTTCCATTCTTGTATTTCTAAACTGCTTGCATTTATTTTTTTAATGAAGAGAATATTTTCTCAAACTTTTCGCGCTTCAAAATCTTTTGCACGGTTTCACCGGTTGCAATTAACCGTGATCCAACACTGGCTTCATACTCACAAATTATTTTGTGATGAATAATGCTTTTTATTTTTCCTATAATTAAAACTTTTTCACCCACAAATGCTGCGGCATGATGGATTACAGAGACCATGGTACCAATTCCTTCTTCATCTTCATCTCGCATTTCCAAAACAAATTGGCGGGTTGTCCATTCGGCATCTCTTGCTAATGCAAAGGTGGAATAAACTTCGTGCACTGTCCCAGTGGGGAAAGTAGGCATGTCGCTTTTCTTTACTACAAAAGATAATTGTTTTTCATCGCCGGCTTTAAAAATGTTTTTCATTACCCAAAAAATTATTTAACAGCAAGCAAAGGAATTTTAATACTGTGCCTTACTGCATTTATGCTTTCACCAAAGATCATATCTTTTAATCCACGATGGCCGTGTGCACCCATCACTAACAAATCGGCATTTTTCTTCGCAACAAATTTTGGAATTTCTGTTGTGGGTTTTCCAAACCCCAATTCATAATCAACCATGTAACCTTTATCTTCCAGTGCTGCTGCATAACGTTTGAGTTGATTTAAATCATCCTGCGATTCAAGATCATGAATTTCTTTTTCCATCATTAATGCACCGGCTGATTCTACCACATGAATTAAAAAGTAAATTGCCTTATGTCCGCCGGTTGTTACTGCATGTGAAATTGTTAATTGATCTTTTGCAGAGAAATCAACAGCAATTGCAATTTTTTTGAATTGATCTTTTACTTCAAACTCCATTGGTAAAATGGCTTTATGCAAACTTGTTAAATTATTACTTGGTTTTGAAATGAATGGATGCAAAGTAATGTAGAGTAACAAAGCAATAGCAAGAATTACCAATGGTAAAATTGTTGTGTACACCAGCCATTGATAACTTCCTGCTGATGAAATTAAATTTATTAAAAAACTAAATACTAATTTTCCATTGAGTGCGATGATTATAATTGCAGAAAGCCATGATGCAATTTTTAGCCAGGTGCTGATTGCAAATGCGCCCATCTTCTTTTTGTCACTAACAAAATGAATGAGCGGTATAACTGCAAAACCCAATTGCAAACTTAAAACCACCTGACTTAAAATTAGCAGTTCGCCGGTGGCCCCTTCGCCATTAATCCAAATTACCAGAAAGGCCGGGATCACTGCAATCGTTCTTGTCATTAACCTGCGCAGCCATGGAGTAATTCTCAAATTCAAATAACCTTCCATCACAATTTGCCCCGATAGTGTACCAGTGATTGTTGAGCATTGCCCCGATGCAATCAATGCAATTGCAAAAAGTATTGGGGCAAGTGTATTTCCTAACAAAGGTGCAAGCAAACCATGCGCATCCTGCATTTCTGTAATTTGATTGTAACCATGGGTAAAAAAAACTGCACCTGCGAGAATAAGAATAGATGCATTAACCAGAAATGCAAGATTGAGGGCAATCACAGAATCAAAAATATTGAAACGGATTGCCCTGCGTTTTCCTTTTTCTGTTTGCTCAATTTTACGTGTTTGAACAAGTGCTGAATGCAAATACAAATTGTGTGGCATTACAGTAGCACCAATTATTCCTATAGCAATGTAAAGTGCAGTTTCATTTGGAATGGATGGAATGAAACCCATCGCAATTTCAGCAACATCTGGTTTTGCAATAAAAATTTCGAAGAAAAAACAAGAGCAAATGATCAGCACGAGCACAATTATAAATGCTTCCATTTTACGAATGCCTAATTGAATCAGCAATAACAAAAGCAAACTATCAAATACTGCAATTGAAACACCCAATAGCATAGGGATGTGAAAGAGCAAATTCAATCCCAAAGCAAACCCAATCACTTCGGCCAGATCGGTTGCCGCAATTGCAATCTCTGCCAAAAACCAAAGCGGAATATTTACTATAGAAGGAAACGCTTCTTTTGACGCCTGTGCTAAATCTCTGCCTCTCACGATTCCTAATTTTACGCAATGGCTTTGCAGCAGAATTGCAATCAGATTCGACATCAGCAAAACCCAAATAAGATTGTACCCAAAGGCACTGCCACCTGCAATATCTGTTGCCCAGTTACCGGGGTCCATATATCCAACACTCACTAAGTAGGCTGGGCCCATAAAGGCAAACATGGATTTTGCAATACCAATTTTCTTTGTTGTATCAACAGAAGAGTGGACATCATCTAACGACTTTCCCCCTTGTATTTTAGAATAATTCATTTTGATACCAGTATATTTTTAGCAATTTCATTGCTGATTGTAAATTGTAAATTACTGCCTACCGATATGGTTAGGCTTTTATCAAAATCAACGCGATCAAGAACTTTGATTGTAGTACCAACTTTGATGTTCAATTTATTAAGGTGCTTTAGAAATGAAGGCTGTTGCTCAATCACAGTTGCAACTTTTCCTTTTTCATTTATGGTCAATGATGAAAGGTTGAAAAACTTATAATCAGCCATTTTACCATTGTGATCGGGAATGGGATCACCATGCGGATCAAACTTAGGGTGATCTAAAAAAGCATCGAGCCGCTCAACCAATTGTTGCGAGCTAACGTGCTCCAGTTCCTCGGCCATATCATGTACTTCATCCCATGAGAATTTTAATTTTTCGGTAAGGAATAATTCCCATAGCCGGTGTTTTCTAATAATCGTGATTGCCAGAAGATTTCCGGTGTGTGTAAGTAAAACACCCTGATACTTTTTGTAATGAATTAATTTTTTGGCGGCGAGTTTTTTCAGCATATCCGTTACCGAAGCAGCTTTTATTTTCATTGCGGCTGATAGATCGTTGGTGGTTACAGGAGCACTGCTGCTTTTCCCCATCAATGAGTAAATTGATTTAATATAATTCTCTTCGGTAAGGGAAGCCATTGAAAAAAATTTTGACAAATGTAAAAATAAATTTAGAGTTACCTAAAAAATAATTTAGTGATGTATAAATAAAATTGAATGAAACTATGCTCTGTCCAATTAATATTCAATGAAAAATCTGATTACCTTGTTTTCAGTTTATAAATGATCGACTACCTTGAAACCACAAATATTTATCAGCGAAGTTTTTAGAAAAGATAAATTGCTTTTCATCTTCTTCACTTGTTTTATTGCGCTGCAGATTTTTATGACTTATAAGGGAATAGAGACCATTCCCATTTTTCATTGGGGAATGTATTCTTCCATTTACCCTCCATTAAATGAATATGATCGCAAAGTTATTTTGGTTAATGGTGATGAATTAAATCTTGCAAACCCAAATGACATTGCACCGGGTTATCTTTTTTCCATTCTTGATTACTATCAGGTTTTAAAATCAAACGACTTCCATGACCCGATTCTTCAGGTGATTGATAAACGCTTTTCAACTTTTCCTGCCTTAAAAGAAATCGCAACCACGCGATTGGCAAATGATAGGGAGGCGCAAAATAATTTTCGCAACTGGCTTTGCAATTACCTGCAATGCGCGCGCGAAGAAAAATTTGAAACAATAAAAATTGCTGATCAAAAATTAGTATGGAATGGTTTTCAAATGCAAGCGATACAAAAAACAGTAATTGATTCATTCCAATGCAATCAGTAAAACGATAAGTATGATTAGTGATTCAATAATCAGCACAGAAAGGAAAGTAATTTCGAAAATATTTTATGGTTTTATACTGTTCGTGATTGCAGTGGAATACCTGAGCAATCATTTAATCCATCAATTGAATGAACCTGTATTAATAAATCCCGCTGCTGACAATACCTATTGGTTGCTTCACTTGCTAATGATTCCTCAATTAATTGCATCATCAAATGATGTTGCACTTGCTTTCGAAATCATTTGGGTTGCTTTAACACTTTGCTGTTTGGTTTTTGAGCGGCAAGTAATTTTCAATTGGCTCTTTACTTTTTTCTTTCTGGTTTTTATAGTTACAAAAAACAGTTTTGTTGCACATCAGGAACATGGAATCAATGCAGCTTTTTTGATGTCATTTATCTTTTTGGTAAGGAATGAAACACGGTTCAGTTTCTTTTTTAGAGCATTCAGGTATTATGTGCTTTTCATTTTCGTTTCTGCTGCATGTTGGAAAATTTTAAGAGGGAATTTTTCAAACCCATTTCAGTTGAGTGAAATTCTTAAAAACCAACATGCTTACTACCTGAGTTTTGATCAGCATGGAATATGGCATTCAATAATTGTTTACCTCATCAATCATGTAGCAATTAGTCAAACAATTTTTGTTACTGCGGTTTTATTGCAACTCGTGTTCTTAGTTGGATTCTTTACCCGAAGATTTGATAAATTATTGCTGATTATTTTTTTCTGCTTCTTCGCTGCTGATTGGTTTTTAATGGGGCTTTCATTTTACCAAACATTTATTGCAGCATTGGTTTTTTTAAACTGGCGTTCACTTCAATCTCAAAATCTTGCTTATAAATTATAGCAGGACTATATCATTTACAAACTCATTTTCGATTTCAAGATTAATGCGGCTCAGCATTTTTTCTTTGTTAAAAGTCAACTCTTGCCGCAATGGTGCAGAATCTATTTTGAGGAAAAGTTTTTTTTGCTTCACATAAATATTTGAAGTGTACTTGTTGATTGTTTTTCCAAACATAGATTCCCATTTTTCAATCAGCTTTCTCTCATTCATTTTTTCTTTCAACTTAAAACTTTGCAACAGCTCTTCAATTGCTTCTTTCATTGTTATGTCATTGCGGCGCTTCATGAAGCGAAAGTAGAACAAATGAGAATTAAGGTAAAGGAAAGAAAACCAGTTTGCAATTAATTAATGTCGGCTATCTACTTTGTTGATCGTGATTTAGTTTTGCATCACCTTAATCCCGAAATATTGTTATGAATAACTGGGTTACCAAAATGTTTACCTCATCAATCGGTAGAAAATATGTGATGGCTTTAACCGGTTTATTCCTCTGTAGCTTTCTTGTAATTCACTGGTCGGGCAATATGCTTTTATTTCTCCCCGATCAGGGACATGCTTTTAATTCATTCACCTATTTTATGGAGAAAAATATAATTGTTAAAACCCTCGAATATGTTTTGTTTGCAGGATTCATCATTCACATTTTACAATCCTACGCAATAACCCGCCAAAATCAAAAGGCAAGACCTATTAAATATGCGGTTGACAGCGGCAATGCAAACAGCAAATGGTATTCACGCAGCATGGGAATTTTGGGGTCACTCATTTTAATTTTTCTTGTAATTCACATGAGAAATTTCTGGTTCGATTTAAGATTCGAAGATGAGATTAATGAAGACCCTGCAAATCGTGTGATCGACCTTTATCCAATGGTTGTTTCAACATTTCACATTTGGTATTTGGTATTAATTTATGTTGCAGGTGTTATCTCGCTTGGCTATCATCTGTGGCATGGTTTCCCAAGTGCTTTCAGATCTTTCGGGTTAATGCATAAACAATACACGCCCGTAATTGTTGGTGTTGGAAAAATTTATACCATTATCATCACTGCAGGTTTTGTTGCAATGCCTCTTTATTTTTTCATTTTACAATTCATTAATAACTGAATCATACAATGGCTTTGGATGCAAAAATTCCTTCGGGGAAATTAGAAGACAAATGGACTACCTTCCGTTCAACAGTTAAACTTGTTTCACCTGCAAACAAAAAAAAGATTGATGTGATTGTTATTGGAACCGGCCTTGCGGGCGCATCGGCTGCTTCATCACTCTCCGAGCTTGGTTACAATGTAAAAGTTTTTTGTTTTCAGGATTCACCACGGCGTGCACATTCAATAGCAGCACAAGGCGGAATTAATGCAGCAAAAAATTATCGCAATGATGGCGACAGCACTTACAGATTATTTTATGATACCATTAAAGGAGGTGACTATCGCTCACGCGAAGCAAATGTTTATCGCTTAGCAGAAGTAAGTACTTCAATCATTGATCAGTGTGTTGCGCAGGGTGTTCCATTTGCAAGAGAGTATGGTGGCTTACTCGATAATCGCTCATTCGGTGGTGTTCAGGTATCGCGCACATTTTATGCAAAAGGACAAACAGGTCAACAGCTTTTGATTGGTGCTTATCAGGCTTTGGAACGCCAGATTGGTTTGGGAAATGCAAAAATGTATTCGCGCCATGAGATGCTTGATGTGGTAATAAAAAATGGAAAAGCAATTGGAGTTATTGTTCGTGATCTGGTAACAGGAGAAATTGAAAGACACGGAGCCCACGCTGTTGTGCTTGCTTCAGGCGGCTATGGAAATGTATTCTTCCTTTCAACAAATGCAATGGGTTGCAACGTAACTGCTAACTGGAAAGCATATAAGAAGGGCGCTTACTTTGGCAATCCATGTTTTACACAAATACATCCAACCTGTTTACCGCAACATGGAGATTATCAATCAAAACTCACCCTCATGAGTGAGTCGCTGAGAAATGATGGAAGAGTTTGGGTGCCGAAGAAAAAAGAAGACTGTAAAAAACCCGCTGCAGAAATTGCAGAAGGTGACCGCGATTATTATTTGGAAAGGAAGTATCCTTCATTCGGAAATTTAGTGCCGCGTGATATTGCTTCGCGTGCAGCAAAAGAAGTTTGTGATGAAGGAAGAGGAGTTGGTTCAACCGGTTTAGCAGTATACCTTGACTTTAGTGATGCAATAAAAAAATACGGTCAAAAAACTATTGAAGCGCGCTACGGAAATCTTTTTGAGATGTATGATAAAATTACTGGAGAAGATCCATACAAAACTCCGATGATGATTTATCCGGCAGTGCATTATACCATGGGAGGTTTGTGGGTTGATTATAATTTGAGTACAACAGTTCCCGGCTTATATGCAATTGGTGAATGTAACTTTAGTGATCATGGTGCAAACAGATTAGGTGCATCGGCACTTATGCAAGGCCTTGCTGATGGATATTTTGTTTTGCCTTATACCATCGGCGATTACCTGGCCGGCGAAATTTTATCAGGATCAATTGATACAAATTCCATTGAGTTTACAGAAACAGAAAATGAAGTGAAAAGCAGAATTGAAAAATTACTTTCTATCAAAGGTTCAAAATCAGTTGATCATTTTCACAGATTACTTGGTAAAACAATGTGGGACAATTGCGGCATGGCCCGCTCAAAAGAATCACTTACTAAAGCAGCAGAAGAAATTAAACAGATCAAAGAAAATTTCTGGAATAATGTACGCGTTCCGGGAAGCAGCAATGAATTAAATCCTGAGTTAGAAAAAGCAAACCGAGTTGCCGACTTTATTGAACTCGGTCAACTCATGGTTCAGGATGCTTTGGATCGCGAAGAAAGTTGTGGAGGACATTTCCGTGTTGAATTTCAAACACCTGAGGGTGAGGCATTGCGGCAGGATGACAAATTCATGTTTGTATCAGCATATCAATTTAAAGGTGAAGATCAAGATGCAGAATTGCATAAAGAAGAATTAAAGTATGAAGTAGCTCATGTAACGCAGCGTTCTTATAAGTAGATGAAAATCCATTTAACAATTTAACCATTTAGCCATTTATCACATGAAACTAAAGCTTAAAGT
>JBKJNS010000094.1:0-3017 GCA_046593455.1 Chitinophagales bacterium
GTGCAAGAAATAATTTCGGGGTAAAGGAATTGCTCGATACCTTTATTCAATTCGCCCCCACCCCTCGCGGCAGAGAAACAGATATAAGATTTATTACATCCGATGAAGAATCATTTACGGGTTTTGTTTTTAAAGTATTTGCGAACATAGATCCAAAGCACCGCAACAGAATTGCATTCGTTCGCATAGTATCAGGCAAGTTTGAGCGCAACAAATATGTGTGGCATTGCAGGCAGCAGAAAGAAATAAAATTCAGCAGTCCCGTTGCGTTTATGGCATCGGCAAAGAGTGTGATTGAAGAAGCATATCCGGGGGATGTAATCGGTTTGCACGATACAGGAATTTTTAAAATTGGTGATTCATTAAGCGAGGGAGAAGAATTGCAGTTTCGCGGCATACCAAGCTTCTCTCCCGAAATATTTAAAGAACTCATCAACAAAGACCCCATGAAAACCAAGCAGCTCGAAAAAGGAATTCAGCAATTGACAGATGAAGGAGTTGCACAATTATTTTTTCAGAGTGCGGGAAATAAAAAAGTGGTTGGCGTAGTAGGTGAATTACAATTTGAAGTAATGAAGCATCGGTTGTTAAATGAATATGGTGCATCGTGCGAATTCGTTCAGCGCGATTTTTACAAAGCACTTTGGATTACATCAAATGATAAAATAAAACTGCAGGAATTCATTCGATTTAAATCGCAAAATGTTTTTACTGATAAAGATGAGCACCTGGTTTTTCTTGCCCCATCGGAGTGGTTATTAAAAGTAACCAAAGAAGCAAATCCCGAAATTACTTTCCATACCACCAGTGAATTTAAAACAGAAACTGTTTCTGTTTAGCATCATATTTTTAGTGTGGTGAACTTAAAGAAGATTCAATCAACATTGGTGTTCACTATTTGCTTATTTTCGTAGCGCAAAACATTTTTCCAACTAATATTTATGGAATGAAAAAAAAGCTACTCTTCTTTTCAATCATATTCCTTAATATAATTTCGTCATCTGCGCAAACACCTGACTGGAGTACTTCTATTGCATCCATACTTTACAACAACTGCACACAGTGCCATCACGAAGGCGCCATTGCTCCATTCTCTTTAATGACTTATGCCGATGCAGTTGACAATGGTTTCAATATGCAGTCAGCAATTAATGCGAAGAAAATGCCTCCCTGGCCTGCCGATCCAAATTACAATCACTTCTGGGATGAAAAAGTATTAACAGATGAAGAGATCACTGCCATAAATGATTGGGTAAATGTGGGTATGCCTTCAGGCGATTTATCTCTTGCACCTGCTGCGCCTGTTTATAATGGCGCTTCGGTGATGGTAAATCCTGATGACACAATTCAATTACCAGCATATACTATCACAACAGATATTGATGATTACAGGACTTTTGTGATTCACACAGATTACACCGAAACAAAGTATGTAAATGAAATAGAGTTTGTGCCCGGCGATCCATCGGTGGTACATCATGTGATTTATAATTTTGATACTTCAGATTATTCCTACAATCTTGATCTTGCTGATACTTTACCCGGCTTTGAAACTGGTGGCTTCGGTGAAGTGAGCCCTAATGCAATTACTTTCGGTGGTTGGAATCCGGGCAGAGATATTTTAAAGTGGCTGCCAAACATGGCAATTGTAATTCCACCGGGAGCCGATATTGTTGTAAATATTCATTATGCACCAAACAGCAATGGAAAAACTGATGCATCAAAAGTTCTTTTTAAGTTTTGTACAGTTCCCGATTCAACCATAAGATCTGTATTTCAACAGCGCTGGTTATTTTATCAGCCTCCGGTATTAGTTGATGGTCCTCTTACTATTCCGGCAAATGAAGTCAAAACATTTCACGAAGTTTCATTTCCAACAAGTCATAAATCTTTGCTTGGTGTAAGTCCGCATAGTCATTTGGTTTGTAAATCATGGCAAGTGAGAATGGTAAATACTTCGGGCGATACCACCAATCTTCTTTACATACCTAATTGGGATTTTAACTGGCAATATAGTTACATGTTGACTAAAGTGATGGAAGTTCCGCTCAATGCGGTGATGTTGGGCGAAGCTGTATTTGACAACACATCTAATAACCCGAATAACCCTAACAATCCTCCTAAATTGGTACACGCGGGTGAACATACCGATAATGAAATGATGAATTGCAGATTTTGGGTTATGGATTATAAGCAGGGTGATGAAGATATTATTCTCGATAGCGCATTTTATGGATTACCAACCAATGCTTCATTAAATGGTGATCAACTTCAGTTAGAAATATTTCCAAATCCTGCATCAAATAATTTTCATTTCATTTCACAATTAAACACACACGATGTAAATTGGATGCTCACAAATTCTTTTGGTATTGTTGTAAGAAAGGAAACAAAAAATACCGTGGCTTCAGGGGTTTATGTTCAGGATGTTAATGTAAGTAATCTGCCTGCAGGAATGTATCAATTGAGCTTTCAATCTGGTGGTGAAACGAAAATTAAAAAAGTAATGGTTGTAAAATAGGTTTGCAAGAAAAATAATTTCGGTTAATGAAAAGAAATTTCACTTTCATTTTATTTATAATGCTTGCTGCAATGTTTGTTAAAGCACAAACGCCTGATTGGAGTACTTCGATCGCAAGCATTCTTTATAACAATTGCACTACTTGCCATCATGAAGGAGGCATTGCTCCATTTTCATTGATAACTTATGATGATGCTCTTACTCAAGGATTCAATTTACAATCGGCAGTAAACTCCAAGAAAATGCCACCTTGGCCAGCCGATCCTGACTATAGCCATTTTTGGGATGAGAATGTTTTGTCCGAAGCTGAAATTACTTCCATCAATGACTGGGTAAATGGCGGTATGCCCTCCGGTGATTTGGATGATGCTCCCATTCCACCTGTTTATAATGGTTCAACAAAAATGCTGAACCCTGATGATACCATATCATTGCCTTTCTATTCCATTTCAAGTGAACTAAACGATTATAGGTCATTTGTTATACATTCTAATTT
>JBKJNS010000124.1:0-2543 GCA_046593455.1 Chitinophagales bacterium
GATTTGCAAAGCACTAACAAATGAAATGGTTGCGAAGCATGATTTAGGTGTTGATGATTTTAGAAACACTTATGTTGCAATAGTTCCCGATTCAATTAAGAACAAGCCAGATGAACAAAAAACAAAAGTTGAAAAAATTAAGACTTCTGAATCAAATAAAAATATTGAAACAGCCTATTGGCGATATGCATTTGTTGACTATTTAAGTGACTCGGGTTTTAAGAAATTATTTAGCGATGCATCAATTGAATTTAACAAGAAGAATGCGCTTACTGAGCCTAAAAAGAAAAATGGTCATCAGGATTTTGCAATTGGAATAAAAAAGGTTGTTATTGTAAATCCACTTTACCTGATTGTTGATGAAACTTCAAAAGATCCATTAAAATTTGAAGCAGCAGAAGAACTTAAACTTGACCTGCAATCACAAATCAATTCATGCTCTGATGCTGCTGGATTGCAAATCGAATACCTTGAATCAATGATACTTGATGAAACAAATACTGCTAAATTTAATGACCTGGCAATTCTGAACAACTGGATTAGTGAAGAGTTAGATCATGAAGATGTTCCCGTAATTAATTCCAATAATAAAGAAATGATGTCGCTTATTCATAAATATAATACAGATCATTTTGCATGGATCGGTGTAATTAATATTCATGAGAAAAAGCAATATGTTGTGGGCAAATTAATCTTAAGTGCAATTTATTTCCCCGTGCTTCCATTTACAATTGCATGGGCTGTTAAACCAAAGTATAATACGGTAATCTTTACAATGGTTGCAAATGGAGAAACCGGTGAATTTGAAATGGAGTATGCAAATAGTATAAAGGCAAATGATGTAACTTCAATTAAGAAGAGTAACCTCTATTACATTTTCCAACAGATGAAAAAAGATTCGGCTGCCAAATGAAATACTGCACAATAATTTTTTTATTAATTATTGAATCAAATTTTTGTATGGCACAAGCACCTGGTTATATGGGGCGAAAATTATCAATCTCATATACGCCCGCATTCTTTATTTCACTACAACCAAAGTTGAAAGAAAATGGTGATTACAAAACTCGCGTTGGTTTAAATTTTAGAAATGATGTTACAATTGATTATGTGATTTCAAAATCTGTGGCACTTGGCGGATCGCTAAAGTATTGCTCCACAAAATTGAATGATGTTTTTTTTTACAAGTATGCATGGGATTTTGAAAGGTCGCAGGCATTTACAGGTGATTTAAATGTGCATGGCCCTGCATTTAGCGTTTACATAAAAAAATATTCCTTCCGGAAAAAAGGATTTATTGCACCTGTTGGTTTTTATACCAAGTGGGAATTTATTTATGGTAAAATGAAGATCAACTCTGGTAAATTGCTCACACCTCAAGACTCCGACTATAATTATGTTTCTGATATTTCAGAAATATCATCTTTTGATTCGCAATCTTTTTATGGGTTAATTTTTTCTTACGGGCGACAGAATTTTATTAATGATCGCATATTCATTAACACAGCCAGCTCATTTGGTATTACAAACATGGGAATTTCAGAGAATGTAGCAAATAGAACCATCGGAGATATAAGCAATCTTCAACGTGATGTAAAATCCAGGATATCGGGTTATCTTCTTTTTAATTTTAATGTTGGGCTTGGATTTTTGTTATAGGTTTTTGAAATTATTTTTTTGTACCTTCCATTTCGAATTCTATTAAAGATTTATTTTGGCATCTCCTCTTGTTTTTATGAATCAAATTTTAAAAAAGCAGTTACTTATTTTGGGATTAGTAATTTTTTTTCTCCCCAATTTTTCCAGCGCTCAAAAAGTTGACAGTTCGTGGTATCAGCCACGTAAATTGATGGGGCATACAATGCCGGCAATTAATGGCACAACCATACAGGGAAAAAAAATTGATTCGGTTTTTTTAAAACAAAAGGTGATCGTACTTGCTTTCGGGAATCTGGTAAACATCGGCTCGCTTCAACAGATAGAGTCCCTTAATAAGATTCAAGAAACTTTTAATGACTCCTCGTTCAGCATTCTATCCATTCTTCCAAATGCCGAGAATGATGTAAGAGATTTTAATAGTGTTACTGCAAATTCAGCTATGGGGTATCAACTTCGAATGACCTATAATTTTCCTGCAATGCATTATCCGGTTGTTGCAACTTGTTCAAATCGAAATTCTGATAATTCGCTTCGGCCCGCATGTGATTCAGTAGTAAAAGATTTCTTGATTGCAGGATATCCCGTTCTAATTCTTGTAGATAAAAAAGGAATTATTCGTTACGTTCATGTTGGAATGCCGCCGCGTGAAAGTCAACAAGAATGGAATAATGTTATCGATAACCAAATAAGAGATTTGCTAAAAGAAATTTGAAAGTTAAGTTTTGAAAGGAAACAATCGCAGCGTTGATTGGTCTTCAATTTTTCAGTCACATAAATTCCCCCACATTTAATTTTAATAACTCAAAAGTTTTTTTTGCAGCAAGTTTTTCAGCATTCTTCTTATTTGTTTCTTCTCCTATACCAAATTCTTCTCCGTTAATTGT
>JBKJNS010000242.1:0-5655 GCA_046593455.1 Chitinophagales bacterium
CCAATTCGAGGGTGATGGGGGAAATTGTTTTTGATCAGGATAGTAAAACGAAATAAGAGAAGCGGTAAAAGAATCAACGAAAGCAAATCGCTTCGGCTCAATCAGGTAAATTGCTAAATCTTTTCTGAGATTGAAATTATTTCCAAAATCTCCGATAAATATCTTTTCATGTTTACCTGCAAGATCTTCCCAATCTTTATTTGCCACGTTTATAATTCGTGAAATCAAAAATATTTTTCCATTGCGATTAATACCATAAAGTTGATTGGCTCCCCCACTATCATTCATTGTCCAAATAAGACCACTATCAAGAAGTGCAAGTCCAGCTGATTCATTGATCGGATAAGGGAGATTTGCAACCTTTTGCAGTTTTATTTTTTGTGGGAATGAAAGAACCGGTATGAAGAACAATATACAAATCGTAATGGTGCGCATGCTTATTTCCTTGTAAATTTATGAATGCTTTAACGCTCCAAATCCAAATTCTTTTCTCAGGAGCAAGTGATAATGTATAAGACGATGATAATTCAAAATTCGCAATTATCTTTGCATCACTTATCAAGAAAGACGGAGGGACAGGCCCTTTGATGTCTTAGCAACCCATCCCGGTGGGTGCTAACTCCTGATCCCGCTAAAAAGCGGGATGAAGATAAGTGGTCTAACAAATCACTCTCTGAAATTCAAGATAAGTTTAGCAGTCAATTTTTTTAACTGAAAAACTATTTTATGAATCTTAAAGAAATTCTTGAAAACAGAATTGTAATTCTTGATGGCGCGATGGGAACAATGATTCAACGCTACAAATTAAATGAAGAAGATTATCGAGGAAAAAGATTTGCGAATCATTCAACATCATTAAAAGGTTGTAATGATTTACTATGTCTTACACAGCCGCAAATCATACGCGAAATTCATGAAGCATACCTCGAAGCAGGTGCCGATCTTATTGAAACAAATACTTTCAATGCAACTTCCATTTCAATGGCAGATTACAAGTTGGAGCATCTTGCCTATGAAATAAATTTAGAAGCAGCAAAACTTGCAAAGGAAGCTGCCCAAAAATTTACGCTACTCACTCCCGGTCAACCACGTTTTGTTGCAGGTGCATTAGGACCTACAAATAAAACGGCATCGCTTTCGCCCGATGTAAATGACCCCGGCTTTCGAGCCATCACCTTCGATCAGCTTGTTGAAGCATATACTGAAGAAGTAAGCGGTTTAATAGATGGCGGAGTTGATTTGCTTTTGGTAGAAACAATTTTCGATACGCTAAATGCCAAAGCTGCATTATTTGCAATCAAAGAATATTTTGATGTGATCCTAAAAGAAATTCCCATTATGATTTCGGGAACAATTACCGATCAAAGCGGAAGAACTTTAAGCGGACAAACACCTGAAGCATTCTGGAATTCTGTTTCGCACGCCGAGCCACTTTCTGTTGGTTTGAATTGCGCACTCGGCGCTGAGTTGATGAGACCTTACATTGAAGAATTATCCAACGTTGCCCCGTGTTATGTGAGTTGCTATCCGAATGCAGGTTTGCCAAATCAATTTGGTGAGTATGATGAATCTCCCGAGCACATGGCAAATATTATTCGTGAATTTGCACAATCAGGTTTTGTAAATATTGTAGGTGGCTGCTGCGGAACAACTCCCGATCACATTAAAGCAATTGCTGATGTTGTAAAAAATTGTGCACCTAGAATAATTCCTGTACTTCAATATTAATTTTTTACGCTCATTCAAATAACCTCTCATGAAAAAACTATCTATTCAAAATCAACTTTATCAAAGCATTCGCGATCTTTTGGTAAAAGCAAAAGATGCAGCAGCCTATTCTGTTAATCAACTTCTGGTGATTACAAATTTTCAGATAGGGAAATTGATTATTGAGTATGAACAGAAAGGAAACGTTCGTGCAGAGTATTCAGATCAAACATTAATTCAACTTTCAAAAAAACTTTCTGCTCAATTTGGCAATGGGTTTTCTGTTGATAATCTGGAGCGCATGCGCCGCTTTTATTTGATGTACAAGAATTCCGCAACAGTGTTGCGGAATTCTAAAAACAACTTGCAGAAAACAGGAATTCAAAAATCCGCAACAGTGTTGCGGATTTTGTCGTGGTCACATTATTTGTTTTTAATGCGCATCGAAAATGATAGTGAACGAATGTTTTATGAGATCGAATCCTCAAAAGAAAACTGGTCGCTTCGCGAACTTCAGCGGCAATATGATACTGGTTTATTTGAGCGCTTATCGCTAAGTAAAAACAAAAAGAAAATAAAACAACTGAGTAAACGCGGGCAGGTAATTGTTAGACCCGAAGATGTGATCAAGGACCCTTACATACTTGAGTTTTTAAATTTGCCCGAGCACCATTCCTATTCAGAGCAGGAATTTGAAACAGCCATTATCAGCAAACTCGAAGATTTTTTGCTTGAATTAGGAAAGGGATTTTTTTTTGTTGGCAGGCAGGTTCGTATCACAATCAGCGAAGATCACTACTACATTGATCTTGTTTTCTTTCATCGTTTTCTCAAATGCTTTGTACTCATTGATCTAAAAATTGGTGAACTCAAACACAAAGACATAGGGCAAATGAAAATGTATGTGAACTATTACGATGAAGAAATAAAATCAAAGAACGAAAACAAAACAATTGGAATCATTCTTTGCAAAAGCAAAAAAGACCTGCTCGTGAAATACACGCTTGATAAAACCGACAAGCAAATTTTCGTAAGCAAATACAAACTCTACATCCCCAGCGAACAGGATTTTCAACAGCTATTTGAACCCGATGTTGAATATGGATTGAAAAAATAAATTATATAACCGATTAAACACAAAACAAAAATAATTTGAAACCCTATCTGCGATTAAGCGGGCTAGAGCCACTAACACTTACACCGCAAACCAATTTTGTAAATATTGGTGAGCGCACAAACATTACCGGGTCTAAAGAATTTTCAAAACTAATTCTTGCTGGAAATTATGAAGCTGCAGTTGCTGTTGCACGGCAGCAAGTAGAGAATGGTGCGCAAATTATTGATGTAAATATGGATGAAGGAATGTTGGATGGTAAAGAAGCGATGGTGAAATTTTTACACCTCATTGCAGCCGAACCCGACATTTCAAAAGTGCCCGTGATGGTAGATTCTTCGAAGTGGGAAATTATCGAAGCAGGTTTAAAATGTTTGCAGGGCAAAGGAATTGTGAATTCAATTTCTTTAAAAGAAGGGGAAGAAAAATTTCTGGAGAATGCAAAAAAAGTTCGCCGCTACGGCGCTGCTGTTGTTGTAATGTGTTTTGATGAAAAAGGGCAGGCAGATTCTTTTGAAAGAAGAATTCAATTAGCAAAGCGGTCTTATGATCTGCTCACTAAGAAAATTCATTTTCCTCCGCAAGACATAATCATTGATCCAAACATTCTTGCAATCGCAACTGGCATTGAAGAGCATGCGAATTATGCGATGGATTTTATTCGCGCCACCAAATGGATAAAAGAAAATTTGCCCCATGCAAAAGTGAGCGGCGGTGTAAGTAACCTTTCATTTTCCTTCAGAGGAAATAATACAGTGAGAGAAGCAATGCACACGGCATTTCTTTACCATGCTATAAAAGCAGGAATGGATATGGGTATTGTGAACGCGGGAATGGTGGGCGTGTATGATGAAATTCCGAAAGCACTTTTAGAATTAGTAGAAGATGTTTTGTTCAACAGAAGAGATGATGCCACAGAGCGATTGGTAACATTTGCTGAAACAGTAAAAGCAAAAGGAAAAAAAATAAAAGAAGATGATGAGTGGAGAAAACAAAGTGTTGAAGAAAGATTGAAGCATGCTTTGGTGAAAGGAATTGTAGAATTTATAGAACAGGATACTGAAGAAGCAAGATTAAAATTTGCAAAACCGATTGAAGTAATTGAAGGCCCGCTCATGGACGGAATGAATGTAGTGGGTGATTTATTCGGCAGCGGAAAAATGTTTTTGCCGCAAGTAGTAAAGAGCGCAAGGGTAATGAAGAAGTCAGTGGCTTACCTAACTCCTTATATTGAAAAAGAAAAAACCTCCAGTGGTGTTAGCACAGCAAAAGGGAAAATTTTAATGGCAACTGTAAAAGGTGATGTACACGACATAGGGAAAAATATTGTTGGCGTTGTACTCGGTTGCAACAATTATGAAGTGATTGATCTGGGAGTAATGGTGAGCGCAGAAAAAATTTTAGATGCAGCCAAAAAAGAAAATGCCGACATCATCGGGCTTAGCGGATTAATAACTCCTTCACTCGATGAAATGGTTCATGTTGCAAAAGAAATGGAGCGCCTTGGTTTCACCACTCCATTGCTCATTGGCGGAGCAACTACTTCGCGCATTCATACTGCAGTAAAAGTGGCGCCGCATTATTCGCATGCAGTGGTTCACGTGCTCGATGCTTCACGCAGCGTTCCCGTTGTTTCAAGTTTGATTAGTAAAGAGAAACGTGAATCTTTTTCTTCTAAAATTAAAAGTGAGTATGATGAATTGCGAGCTGTTCATTTGGGAAAAAAAAGAGATAAGAATTATGTGAGCATTCAATTCGCGAGAGAAAATAAAATTAAAATTGACTGGCAAAATTATTCAGCACCTGTTCCTTCCTTCATTGGAAATAAAATCTTTAATGATTTTTCTTTACAAAAAATTAGAGCAAAAATTGACTGGACTCCCTTCTTTCAAACATGGGAATTAGCAGGCAGGTATCCTGCAATTCTCGAAGATCATGTTGTTGGGGTTGAAGCAAAAAAATTATTTGATGATGCAAATGAATTGCTTGATGAGGTGATTAAAAACAAATCTCTTAAAGCACAGAGTGTAATTGGATTCTATAAAGCCGCAACAGTGAATGATGATGAAGTTGAAGTGTTTGATGAAAAAGAAAATTCACTCACCTCATTTAATTTTCTGCGCCAGCAAAATCAAAAAGCAGCAGGACAAAAATATTTTTCATTAGCTGATTTCATTGCACCTAAAAATTCAACCACTCAAGATTATCTTGGTTTCTTCGCTGTTACCACTGGTATTGGAATTGAAAAACTTATTGAGGAATTTGAAAAAGACCACGACGATTATAAATCAATTCTCATCAAAGCAATTGCCGATCGGTTGGCAGAAGCATTTGCCGAAACCATGCATGAACTTGTGAGAAAAGAATATTGGGGTTATGCAAAAAATGAAAACTTAGCGAACGCAGAATTGATCAAAGAAAATTATCAGGGCATTCGACCTGCACCGGGTTATCCTGCCTGCCCCGATCACACTGAGAAAAGAAAATTATTTGATCTGCTCGAAGCAGAAAAAAATATCTCCATCCAACTCACTGAAAACTTTGCAATGTATCCTGCATCGAGTGTAAGTGGTTTTTATTTTTCGCACCCCGAATCAAAATATTTTGGTGTAGGCAAAATTGAAAAAGACCAGGTTGAAGATTATGCAAAGAGAAAAGGAATTTCGGTTGATGAAGTTGAGAAATGGCTCTCGCCAAATCTTGGTTACGGTTTGTAAAATCTTGCATAGCTTACAAGAAATTTCAACCCTATGAAAAATGTTTTCTTGATTTCAATAATTGCTTTTACTCTTTTGTGTAAATGCTCTTTCGCTCAAATTTCTTTGGAATATACA
>JBKJNS010000244.1:0-7129 GCA_046593455.1 Chitinophagales bacterium
TCTGCTGCGTAACAAAGCGATATTTTCCATCGGCATAAAACACACTGAACTGTTGCGACACATCAATATTCTTAATGCCTTTTTTCATTCTTCCCAATGTAACAGAAGGCAACGTAGTAACCCATGCAGTTCCGTTCCAGTATTCCCAAGTACCATATAAATCTGTTAGCAGCACTCGTGCAACATGAGCATAGTCAGTGAAAGAAAATTTTTCATCACCAAAAATATAAAGGTAACCGCCATCTTCATACACACATGAACCATAATGAATGGCAGTACTTGATGAAACAGTTGTAGTGCTCAAGAGCGAAACTGCAGGAAGTGAAAATGCCATGAGATCAGTTTTTATGTATGCAAAATCAAAAGCGCCGTTTCCTGTTTTCTCAAACAAAGCAAAATAAACATAGAGGGTATTATTCTGAACGGTACCATCGAGGGGCCAATACCATTGATTGGGATCGCCGGTATCAATAAATGAAACCGGAGCATTTTCAGTTCCGCCATATAAAGTTGTCATTGTGCTTCCATCTTGTATTACAAAAGAATTTCTTATCAAGCCACTGTAAGGTCGCGAGCGATCAGCATAAACAGTATCGAGAAAAGTATCGCCAAACATCCACACCACTCTGCCATCTGGCAATGGAACTGAATAAGTTGCATCGCCGCCGGTCCAGCCATTTCCATAGCGGGTAAACAGATCGTTGTAAAAATTTGCAGTCATTGATTGCAGCACTTTCATTTCAACTTCATTTGAATCAACTGATGAAGGTTTAACCTCATTAACATTTTTTTGGCAGGAAGAGAAAATAGTTTGCAGAATAAATACACTTAAAACTGCAAATTGAAATTTTTTTGTGGAAAGAAGCATGGGAATAGTTTTAGTGAATGGAACGAAGATAATTACTTTTGAATCTGTTCAACCCTATGAAAAAAATAATCCGCAACGCCACCATTGTAAATGAAGGAAAAATATTCTCTTCAGATGTGTTGATCATCAATGGAAGAATTGAAAATATTGCTGCGCAGATTTCGGTGAAGTACGCTGCTGAAGAAATTAATGCCGAAGGAAAATATTTATTTCCCGGCGTAATTGATGATCAGGTTCATTTTCGCGAACCGGGATTAACGCACAAAGCAACAATCTATTCAGAATCTAAAGCAGCAGCTTCAGGCGGTGTTACTTCATTTATGGAAATGCCGAATACCATTCCACCGGCAACAACAATTGAATTGCTCGAAGAGAAGTACCGTATTGCGCAAATAACTTCCATTGCCAATTACTCTTTTTTCATGGGTACTTCGAATGACAACCTCGAAGAAATAAAAAAAGTAAACCCTAAAACCATCTGCGGTGCAAAAATATTTATGGGTTCCTCAACCGGAAGTTTAGTGGTAGACGATAAGAAAGCATTGGAAAATATTTTTCGCTTCTCCCCTGTTTTGATTTCAACGCATTGTGAAACCGATGGCATCATTAAGAAGAATGAAGAATTGATGCGCGAAAAATACGGCGATGCAATCCCTATTGAATTACATCCCATCATTAGAAATGAAGAGCAGTGTTTAACATCGAGTAGAAAAGCTATTGAGCTCGCAACGAAACACAATTCGAGACTTCATATTCTTCACATTAGTACAGCTGAAGAAACAGCATTGTTCAGTAATAAAATTCCTCTTGACAAAAAACGAATCACTGCTGAAGTTTGTGTGCATCATCTTTGGTTTGATAGCGACAATTATGAAAAATTCGGAACACTTATTAAATGCAATCCTGCTATAAAAGCACCACACCACAAAAAGAAAATTTCAGAAGCATTGTTGGATGACCGTATTGATATTATCGCCACCGATCATGCACCGCACACATGGGAAGAAAAACATGCGCTCACTCCTGAAAACAAAAGCAATTATTTTAAAACGCCTTCAGGCTTACCATTGGTGCAGCATGGATTAAACATGATGCTGGAATTTTATCATGAGAAAAAAATAACATTGGAAAAAATTGTAGAAAAAATGAGCCATGCCCCTGCAATTTGTTTCAACATAAAAGACAGGGGTTTTATTCGCGAAGGATATTTTGCCGATTTGGTTCTGCTCGATTTAAATGCTGATTGGAAAGTTTCGAAGGAAAATATTTACTACAAATGCGGTTGGTCGCCATTGGAAGATTCGACCTTTCATTCCCGAATCACTCACACTTTTGTGAATGGCAGATTGGTTTTTCAAAATGGTTTGTTTGATGAAAGCGGGAATGGAATGCGATTAGAGTTTGACAGATGAACTGCAACAAATATTTTCTTAGCATTTAATTAAACCATCTGTAACCTTGCAAGTCAAAGTAACGTCTTAATTTTCACCATGCGCTTTTATTTCCTCCTCATCTTTATTTCATTCTCTTCCATTTTTATATGGAGCAGTTGTACAAAAGATATTACGGAAGAAATTCATATTGATACCACCATTAATGGAAATACACCGCCTGATTATAGCGGAGTGAGTGATGATAAAATTGTTGCCTACATCAATAAACTTTACATCGACTTGCTTGGTCGTGCTCCAACACAAGATGAAATAAGTAGTGGGCTCACTTACCTCGATGAAAATGTGCTGAGTGATCAAGCACGCGATACAGTAATTACCAAATTACAAAACACGCAGGAATTTTATAACAGGTTTTTCTTAATCAACAGTAATGAATTCCTTAACGGCGTAAGCGGCAGTGATATCGCATATGAAATTGCTCTCATTCAATTTGTTTATGAACTTGATTCAATTTCGGGATACACTCAAAATCTTGTTTACTACCAGCAAGCATTAAACGGTTTATATGCATTGCAAAATGTATCCAATGATTTTATGAATCAAACAATTTCACTCAATCAATATTTTGCAACCTTCATCAATAATTATTTCTATGATCAGGTGAATATGGGAAGTGAAAATTTTGTGAAAGGAAGTTTTGATGATCTCTTTCGCAGAGCACCCACTGACGATGAATTGGCAAATGGCGTTGACATGGTGAATAATGTTCCTGCATTTCTATTTCTGCAAGCAGGTGGTAATAAAGGTGACTACATCAATATTGTAACAACTACTGATGAATTTTATGGAGGGATTGTAATAAAAACTTTTGATCAGTTGTTGTTGCGTGACCCTTCATCAAGTGAAAGCGGAACTTACACTTCATCATTAAAAATAAGCGCTGACTTTCTGTCGTTTGAAAAAGAATTAATGAAGACAAGTGAGTATGCAGGATTTTAATTTTAAAACCATGAAGCAATTTAACAATTTAGGAATTCAGTCAGCGATGAAAAACAGAAGCTCGAAAGTTTTTTTGATCATTATGTTGATTGCCTTCTTTACCAGTTGCAAAAAAGACATTGTACAAAAAACTGTTTACGACAATGTGATTTACAACATTGACACCGTAGGTCTCTATTCCAGCAATGCAGATAAAACAAAACAGAAATCGGCAGAGCAATTCATTTCAATACTTTATTCCAATCTCACAAACTCAACCATTCCCGGTGATGATTTGAACAACATTGCTGAACTCAGTTATTCATTTGGCGATAAAGGATTGATCAATACCATGCTGCTCGAAAATATTTTAGGCAGCCCTGATATTCAAATTCCAACTGATGAGGATATGCGAAATGACCTTGATGCTTTTGTTCAGCAAACGTATCTGAAATTTTACCTGCGCCAACCAAGTGAATACGAAAAATATTATTTCAAAAACCTGATTGCAGAAAATACCGGCATTACTCCGCAAATGGTGTATGCTGCATTTGCGCAGTCGAATGAATACCTTTTTTATTGAGACGAAGAGAAAATTTAAATTAGGAATTAGGAATTAAGAATTAAGAAACTTGAATTAATAAGATAAGAACACAGTACTCAGTACTCATAACTCAAAGCTAAATTTAATGGTACGTAGATCCTTTATAAAAAAAGCAACACTTGCCACTGCGGGAATGCTCACTGCACCCTACATACTTCCTACCGGAAGATTGTTTGCAGGCATTGGTGACCGCGTGGTGAATCATGTGGTGTTTGTTTTATTCGCCGGCGGCGTTCGACATCAGGAATCAATTGACATGAGTTACCTCACTGCGCAGGGACTTCCTTATTCAGGTAACGTGATGGAGAATATTTTAAGTGGTGCTCCTCCATCTTCCAATTTAATTTACAATAGATGGAATCCCATTCTCACATCGCCATTGGTAAAACAAGGAACACTTTTTACAGAATTAAAATACGCAAGCGGGCCCACCGGGCATTTCAATGGACACACTGCAGCTATCACCGGAAATTATACATCAGAAAGTTTGAGTTTAAATGCAAACCCCGATACACCAACAGTGTTTGAATATTATCGCAAGCATACCGATCCTGCGCGCAGTGCAATTAATTCGTGGTGGATGAGTGAAGGATTGGGCCCTTATCCGCTACTAAATTACAGCCGCAATATTGACTATGGAGCAAAGTATGGAGCAAATTATTTGCGGTCGGCTTCTACATTTGGTGAGTATGGCGATCAATATATTTCGAATCCAATTTCATTTCAGCCCGATGATGTTTCGAAAATTAATACCATGCAAAATTTTCTGGATGCAAATTTTGATAAAACTGCATCTGACTATCCCGGCATCATCAACACTCCCGAAGATCGTGATTTAATAAAGAGTTTTATTTACGACACACTCAATAAAACTTCTCTTGGTCAAATTGAATTTCCTTTACCAAACGGAATTTCTACTGCTGAATTAACTGATGATCTTATTAATGTTGCTTATAGCTGGGAGGTAATGAAAACTTTTCACCCTGAGTTAATGGTGATCAACAGTTTTGATTTGGATGCCTGCCATTTTGATTTTACTGGCTACATCAACTTCATGCATAAAGCAGATTACGGTGTTGGTTGGTTGTGGAATAAAATACAAAGCGATCCTGTTCTTGCGAATGATACCATTATGATCTGCATGCCCGATCACGGAAGAAATGAATTACCCAACAGTGTGTATGATGCGAATGGTTTAAAATCTTTTGATCATACGAGTGATGATAATTCACGAAGATTATTTGCACTGATTGTTGGTCCGCCTGCGAAAGTGAAACAGAATCAAGTGATCGGCAGTGCATTTAATCCCATAGGAGAAACGATAGATATTATACCCACCATTGCACACATACTTGGATTTAAAAATGAAATTCCCGGTGGAATGTTATTGGGAAGAGTGTTGGATGAGGCGTTTGTTTGATTTAAAATTTTATATAGTGGTAAAATATAAAAGAATAAAAATGAAGATTGAAAGAAAGGCCAAAGAAATAATAATTCGAATTCCAGCTTCTGTCAGCATTGATGATTTACAGGAATTTATTAATTACGTTCGTTACAAAGAACTTACATCAAAAACCAAAACTTCGCAGAACCAAGTTGATACTCTTTCAAGAAAGGTAAATAAAAATTGGTGGAAAAAGAATCGAACAAAATTATTAAGTGGGATTAATTTAACCGACGTTGCAAACAATGATCAAAAAAGTATTGGATAAATTTGGGTGCTGCTGATACAATCTACAAATGCGTAAATGAAAGCTTATAATTCATTGAAAACCGGAATAGGAAATGGAAGTTTGAAACTGCTTCGCAGTAGCACTATTTGCTTTTTTCTATTTTCTATTTTCTCCTTTTTTTCTTCCTGCCAAAAAAATATTACCACCGAATATCCCGAACTTCCTTTCAACCCATTTGATACCATTATTTACAACCAGGGAGCAGTGCCCGAAACACCGGTTGATTCAAATTCAATTCTTGGGATTCATAAATATATTCTCTCTGTAAAGTGTGCAGTGAATGGTTGCCACGATGGAAGTTTTGAACCTGATTACAGAACTGTTATGAGTTCTTACAACACATTGGTATACGCTCATGTAGTAAAGAACAATATTGATTCTTCATTTGATTATCGTGTGGTTCCATTTGATACAACCTACTCATGGTTGTGGTATCGGTTGAATACCAATGATCAGGTGCTGGGAAGAATGCCATTGTACGATACATTGTTTCCTGCTCAAAGAGAAAAAATAAAAAACTGGATAATGAATGGCGCTCCCGATTTATTTGGTAATTCACCTGCCCTGCCAACTTATCTTCCTGCACTATATGGCTTGGTTGCCTATGAAACCGATCTTAATAATTTCAGGGTGGATACCATTCGCGGCAACGCAGTTACAAATCCGTTCGGCGTAAATCAAAATCAAAATTTAAGAGTGTGGATTGGAGCTTACGATGATATCACACTCCCTTTTAACTTCACTTATAACAAAGTAAAATTATCTACCGACCCTTTCAATTTCGATAATGCAATTGAAGTTGACTTACAACATCAGCTATCTCCCATCTATGAAGATTTATTTGGAACACAGGCGCCGTTCTGGAATTACTTTGATGTGAATACAAGTCAATGGAATTTGAATGATGTAGTTTACATGCAGGTTTATGTTCAGGATGCAGATCATTCATTTCCAACAGCATTACCGGGCACCGGTGCAGTGCTTTATCTTCAAACTTATTGTTCATTTATTATTTTATGAAGAGAATAATTCTTTTTGAAATGAAGAAAATAATTTCACTTTGGTTGACATCAGTTTTCTTGACTCTCATTTTATTTTCTTCCTGCAAAAAAGATGATACGCAACCGAATGAGCCAATCAGTGTAATTCCTGCCATTGAGTTAACTTCTGTTTCACCAAATAGTATTCACCAATTTACTGACTCATTGGTTTTTGAAATTCATTATACCGATGGTGACGGCGATCTCGGAGATTATGATGCCGATACACTTTCATTGTGGATCACTGACAATCGCTTTCCGCTAACCGAAAAATTTCACATTCCTCCGCTCACTCCACAAGGTTCTTCACTCACCACTAGCGGAACACTACTTGTTGTTTTGGATCACATAATTTTAAAAGATCAAAATGCAACATCTGAGTCGGCAACATTCACAGTAAAGTTGAAAGACCGTGCAGGAAACTGGAGCAATGAGGTTACAAGTGCGCCTGTTAATATTCTCCAATAATCATAATTGAAGCAGCGTTTATATTTGCCGGCTAAACAAAAAAA
>JBKJNS010000294.1:0-6933 GCA_046593455.1 Chitinophagales bacterium
CTTTCGTTCAACAGTAAGCTATGAAGTGAAGGAAAAAAAGAAAACGGCAAAGGTCACTTACACTGTGACGTTGCACACTCCTTACCGCATTGATTCCATAAGTTTCCCCGCTGAAACAGATACGCTCGATGTAAAGATTCTTCAAACAAAAAACAAAACACTGCTGAAGAAGGATGACATCTACAACCTTTACATACTGAAAGCGGAGCGTGACAGAATTGATATTGAACTTAAAAACCAGGGCTACTTCTATTTCAATGCTGATGATCTTGTTTTCTATGCTGACACCGCCGTCGGAAATCACAAAGTGAATTTGTTTCTTGAAGTAAAAACGGATGCACCGTATCAAACACTTCAACGATACCGGATGCATAAGATCATCATCAACCCCGGCTATTCACTCGATACCGTTCCGGTAAAAGCTGATACTATTTTGTTAGAAGGCAAGTACTTTATTAATTCTGACAGCATGTTCAAGCCGAAAAACATTGTGCGTTCTGTCTTCTTCAATCCAAATGAGTATTATACAAGGAAGGATCATGATAACTCGCTTCGCCGTCTTATGAGTTTGGGCATTTTCAAGTTTGCAAACATTCGGTTTGAAGACGTCGTGATTCATGATACTTTATTCCTCAATGCGACTGTTAATCTCACGCCGCTCTACAAAAAATCTGTGCGGGCTGAATTATTAGGAATCTCGAAGTCAACCAATTTTGCGGGACCCGCTTTTGAGGCGAGCTTTCGCAATCGTAATTTTTTAAAGGGTTCTGAATTGCTTGTGATAAATGGTGCGGTGGGCTATGAAACACAGATCAGCGGGAAAATTCCGGGACAACCTACACTGGGTTCATTCAATGTGAGTGCCGCTGCAAAATTGTATTTTCCAAAATTCATCATTCCATTTTACAAAGTCAATACATTATCCACGTACTATGTTCCGAAAACAAAATTTGAAATCAGTGGTGAACAGATTTATCACCTTCAATATTTCACCTTGAATTCTTTTAAGTTCAACTATGGATATAACTGGAAAAAAAGCGCTCTCGTAGAGCACGAGTTAGATCCTGTGGTGATCAACTACGTGAGCATCATCAATACCACCCCGCTGTTCGATTCAATTCTCAACCAAAATCCGTTGCTGAAAAAAAATTTCGAGCAACAATTTATTTTGGGTTTGGAATATAGTTACACTTTCAACAATCAAGCACTGACTTTCAAACGTAACCAATATTATTTTAAAGGCAAGGCAGATTTTTCAGGTAATCTCATGAGCGCTGTAAACGGATTGATTACAGGTGTAAAAGTGAATTCAGAAAATCCACAACTGCTTTTCGGCTCAGCGTATTCGCAGTACTCGAGATTCGATTTTGATGCACGCTATTTTCGCGTGTTCCCTAAGAAGAATAAAATTGCTACCCGCATTCTCGCCGGGATTGGTTTTCCCTATGGTAACTCAAATGCACTGCCTTATATCAAACAATTTTTCATAGGCGGAAGCAACAGCATACGCGCTTTCAGGGCAAGAACGTTAGGTCCCGGTTCTTATCCGCCGCCTTCTTCGGATTCAATTACTTTTTTAGAGCAGGCAGGTGATATGAAATTAGAATTGAACGGAGAATATCGCTTCAATCTCGTGGGCATTTTAAAAGGTGCTGTGTTTGTAGATGCAGGAAATATCTGGCTGTTACATGATGATCCGTTACGACAGGGCGGCGTTTTTCAGCTCAATACATTTTGGACTCAGTTGGCTGTGGGAACCGGTTTCGGATTGCGCATTGATGCATCCTTCTTTGTTGTTCGCGTTGATCTTGCTTTTCCCATTCGAAAGCCGTGGCTCGCATCTGCTGATCGCTGGGTTATTAATCAAATTGATTTTGGAAATTCTGAATGGCGAAAGGAAAATTTAGTTTTGAATATTGCGATTGGATATCCGTTTTAGGATTAACGCGATCACCTAAATCAATTGGTCATTGATTTCCTATAATCTTTTATAAAATTTATTTCGCCTGAAAAATTTATTTCACCGAAATGAGCACGGAGTTTTCATTCTCTCAAAAAACTTAAATGTTTTTTTACCATCATCTGACTTGCTGTTACTTGCACGGCAATTTTCTTTTTCTACTTTTAACACAGACCAAATCATAGATCATGAGAAAAATTTTACTTCCTTTTGTGTTGTTGATCATTTGCACACAACTATTTGCACAGAAAAAAATTATTACCGGCACTGTAACAGAAAAAGCAACAGGTGATCCGCTCATTGGAGTAAATGTTGTTTTGTTTGGAACGCTGGAACACTCCGGCACCAATGAAGATGGCAAGTATGCATTAGAAGTTTCGGAAGAAGGCGGCTCTCTTATTTTTTCTTACATAGGATTTGAATCAGATACCATTGCCTTTACAAATCAAACAATACTCGATGCTGCTATGGTACTCACATCAAAAACTTTAGATGGTGTTGTTGTTGTTGGATATGGAACACAGATAAAATCAAAATTAACAGGAAGCATTAGTTCAGTTAGCGGGAGTGATATTGCAGGAACAGCGGTAACATCCGTTGAACAAGCATTACAAGGAAAAGCTGCCGGAGTGTTTGTAGAAACCAATAATGGAAAAGTTGGAAGTGCAATTCGTGTGCGCGTTCGGGGTTCCACTTCAATCAATGCGAACAATGAACCTTTGTATGTGGTAGACGGAATTCCAATTAATACCGCACCGGTAAATGACGGTATCAATCTTTACCTCAATCCGCTAAATGATATTGACTTTAACAACATCGAGTCTATTGAAATTTTAAAAGATGCTTCTGCTTCTGCCATTTATGGTTCACGCGGTGCTAATGGTGTAATTCTTATTACTACAAAAAGAGGCAGTCCGGGTAAAACAAAAGTGAATTTTGAATACCAACAAGGATGGAGTGAACCAACCAGGTTGCGTAATTTCCTTGATGCTCAGCAATATGTTTCTTATTTCGAAGAAGCCGCTACAAATGCCGGCAAGTATGATTTTGCAAATGAAGTAAGCGGCTATGCAACAGAACAAGAAGCTATTGATGATTACCTCACAATAGTGCATGAACAATTTGATCAATTGAGTGGTGGTACCGATTGGCAAAATAATGAGGTAAATACCGATTGGCAATCACTGGGGTTTCAAAAAGCAACATCGCGTGATATTCACCTCAACTTTTCGGGAGGTACCGATAAGCTGCAATACTTTGTAAGCGGCGGATACTTACAGCAAGAAGGAATTATGATTGAGAATGCAATGACTCGCGGAAGTCTGCTTGTAAATATTGATAATAAAGTGAGTGACAAATTTGATTTCGGAATCAACTTAAACATCAGCCGCAGCTTGAACAACGATATACCCAATGATAATTACTTTGAATCAGCCATGCAGATCGTTGCTCAATGTCCGCTTACGCCGGTTTATGATTCAATGGGAAATTTTTCTACTGAGCCTGCAACGTTATACTTTAATCCTTTGCTTGAAACAGTTTACTCGAAATCCAATATTTATACTTTTAGAACTATCGGAAATGTTTATGCTGATTACAACATCACCAATGAATTAAAATTGCGGGGTGAAGCAGGCGCCGATATAACTTTTCTTACGCAAGATCGCTATTCAGGAAGCGGATCAAATTTTGGCCAATCAGTTGGTGGCTATGGAGAAGTTTTTAATAACCACGTAGAGAATTATGATGTTAAGTTATTGCTTTCATACAATAAAATTTTCAAACAGAAACACGAACTCGAAGCAACAGCCGGAACAGAATACGAACCTTACACTGAATACTACAGCAAAGTGGATGGCCAGGGTTTCCCCAATGATGATTTAAAAACACTTGCAAGCGCAGCCACCATTGTTTATGGAACAAGCTTTACTTCATACTACCGTTTCCTTTCTTATTTCGGAAGAGTGAATTATAACTACAACAAAAAATATTTGCTTTCACTAACTGGCAGATATGATGGATCATCACGCTTCGGGGAAGATAATCGTTATGGATTTTTTCCATCAGCATCTGCGGGTTGGGTGTTAAGCGAAGAACCCTTCTTAAAAGGGAATAACACTTTTAGTTTCCTCAAGTTGCGAAGCAGCTATGGCATAACAGGAAATGCTGGTATTGGAAATTTCAATTACCTCGGTTTGTATGGTGTTTCATCTTACAACGGAACTTCAGGATTATATCCTTCAACACTTGCAAACCCGGATTTAACATGGGAGAAAACAGCGCAGTTTGATGTTGGAATTGACTACGGATTTTTTGGCGACCGATTAAATGGCGAAATTGATTACTACATAAAAAACACTTCCGATTTACTACTTGAAGTTCCGGTGCCATCAACAACAGGTTTTACAACTCAGTTGCAAAACATTGGTAAAATGCGTAATGCGGGATTTGAATTCGTGATCAATGCCGACCTGCTCGTTAAAAAATTCAAATGGAATGCAAGCATAAATTTTGCAACTAACAAAAATGAAGTTACCGCGCTTTCCAACGGCCAAACATTAATTGACAATGGAGGATCAGAAGCGCTGAATGTTGTTATGGTTGGTGAACCAATCGGTGTTTTTTACGGAGCTGAATATGCAGGAGTAGATGTAAATAATGGTGATGCACTCTGGTATATCAATGATCCCGAAAATCCTTCTGATGCTACCACTAATGATTTTAATGCCGCAAACTTTGTAGTGGTAGGCGATCCTAATCCAAATTTTATTGCCGGCATTTCAAATTCATTTTCATACAAACAATTCTCACTCGATGTTTCTCTTCAAAGTGTTGTTGGAAATGATGTTAATCTGAATGGCGATTACTGGATGGCATCAAATGGCTCGCAATGGGATAATCAGATTACTGATATGCAAAACTCATGGCAAAACCCCGGTGATGTTACCGATGTTCCGCAAGCCCGTTTATTTTTTACTAATGGTTCTCAGTTTCGCAACAGCAGGTACATCAGCAATGCTTCATACTTGCGGATAAAAACATTAACACTTAGTTATTCATTACCAAAAAAGATGCTTGGGAAAGCAAAGATCAGCAACTTGCGCATTTACACTTCTGCTTACAATCTTTTGACGTTCACAAATTACACTGGTTGGGATCCTGAGGTTACGACTGACATCTATGCTGACAATGTAAATGTTGGTGTTGATTTCTACAGTGCACCGCAGCCAAGAACAATTGTATTCGGTATCAGTTTGGGATTGTAAAAACAAAAACATTTTTTAAAAAACATAAATATATTTTTATGAAAAGAAAAAACATTTTCAGTTTACTCGCCGCAGTAACGTTAGTTATTTCATCATGTACAAAAATTTTGGATCTTGAACCTGCACAAAGTATTTCCAATGATGTGGCATTAAGTTCTGATGAAAGTGTGAAGCAGGTTTTAATTGGTGCTTACGATGCATTTAGTTCCGAAGCGCTCTATGGCGGAAATGTGTTTCGCAACTCTGTATTGTATGCAGGAGAAGGTGAAGTTGTTTGGCTGGGCACTTATGTAGGCCCAAAAGAAATTTTTCTTCGCGACATGCTTGTAACCAATGATGATGCATATTCTTTATGGGTTGATGCCTACTTCTGTATCAACATTTGTAATAATGTACTTGCTGCATTGCAGGTAGTAAATGAAGCCGACAGAAATCGGATAGAAGGTGAAGCGAAATTTTTACGCGCATGTGTGTACTTTGAACTTACCCGCTATTTCGGTCAGCAATATGAAGAAGGAACATCCAATACACAGCCTGCTGTTCCTTTAATATTAAATGCCACCCAAACATTGGCTGACAACTCAACCGTTGCCCGCAATACCGTTGAAGAATGCTATGCACAAATAATTATTGACTTAACAGAAGCCGAATCTCTATTGCCTGAAAAAAATGATGTGTATGCTACCTCAGGTGCTGCCGCAGCAATTCTGTCGAGAGTGTATTTGCAGAAATATGATTATGCGAATTCACGCGATGCAGCCAATCGGGTAATTTCTTCAGGCAATTATAATCTGATGGCTAATGATTCCGATGTGTTTGCACAAGATGAAAATACTAACGAAGATATTTTCGCCATACAAAACTCACCGCAAGACGGAACCAATTCAATGAATACTTTTTTCTCTACTGCTAAATACGGCGGAAGAGGTGATATTCAAATTGAAGATTCGTTTTATAATTTGTTTGATCCTGCTGATGCCCGCAGAGCATGGTATTACAAACTATCGAATAAATGGCGCTGCGGAAAATTCAACAATCAAAATGGTAACCTTTCAATAGTTCGCCTTGCCGAAATGTATTTAGCTCGGGCAGAATGCAATGAGCGGCTTGGTACCTCAGTTGGTGCAACCCCTGTTGATGATTACAATATGACACACACCAGAGCAGGATTACCAGCCGCCGCAACCGTAACGCTCGATGATATTTTATTGGAAAGAAGATTAGAGTTAGCGCAGGAAGGAACAAAAGTGCATGACGTAAAAAGATTGCACGGCATTATTGGCACCATGGCCTACAATAATGTTAAGATGGTGTTCCCAATTCCACAAAGAGATATTGAAATAAATCCAAATCTGATTCAGAATCCCGGCTATTGAAATCTTCTCATTAAATTTTGTTTATCAATCTTATCTATTCATTTGTAACCAAACAAATCCGCTTTCCAATGTTCAAACTCTTTTTTTCATTTTTAACTCTTTGTACTCTAATTCTAAATGCACAAAACACAAAACTCCCGATCACGATTGCCGATATAGACAGCATCAAAGATGTGAGCGATCCTCAAATTTCTCCCGACGGAAAATGGGTTTCATATACCGTTAGCTCTACCAATCTCGAAAAAGATTATGCAACTTCTGATATTTGGATGACGAGTTGGGATGGAAGTAAATCCATTCAGCTTACACACACCCCTGAGCAAGATGAAAC
>JBKJNS010000315.1:0-5237 GCA_046593455.1 Chitinophagales bacterium
GAATTACCTGAACTGTTTTTCCGAGAAAGACTCCTTCACGTTCTTTGGTGATTACATCGAGATAAATTCTTCCGGTGGTAACATTGTTTGCCTGTGAGGTAGGTGTGTTGAGAAAACGCTCATAGTGCCCAAGATCCAAATCTGTTTCGGCTCCATCATCTGTTACATAACATTCACCATGTTCATATGGGTTAAGAGTGCCGGGATCAACATTAATATAGGGATCCATCTTTTGAATGGTTACCCTAAAGCCACGTGCTTGAAGCAATTTTGCGAGTGATGCGGAGATGATTCCTTTACCGAGTGATGAACTCACTCCACCCGTAACGAAAACGTATTTGCAGGACGACATAATTTATTTGTTACGGGCTTCAAAGGTATACAAATTGATCTATCTAAAATTGTGATTATTTTTTTGAAATGAAAACAATGTTTGAATAATTCAAACCTTTGCATTTTTGATTGCGGCGCATAAAATGCCGGTTGCTACAGCAGCATTCAATGATTCTGCTTTACCTTTTTGTGGAATTGTAACTTTAAGTTTGATAAACTTTTCTAATTCATTTGAGATTCCTTTTGATTCATTTCCAATAATTAGAAATGAAGGGTTAGGGATTTTTGCTTCAAAAATATTTTTCCCTTCCAGAAAACTTCCTACAACTGCAATGTCATTAAACTCAATAAAGAGTTTTGACAATTCTGTTTCAAAAATATTTACGCGACAAACCGAGCCCATTGAAGATTGAATTGTTTTTTGATTATAAGCATCGGCACAATCGGGTGAACAAAAAATATTTTTTATCCCAAACCAATCAGCAATGCGAATGATTGTACCCATATTTCCGGGATCACGAATACCATCTAAAACTAAATTTAGGTTTGAATGAACTTCTTTAATGTTGATTTCAGGTTTAATTATTTCAGCGACCATGAGAACGGGTGAAGGCATTTCAAAGCCCGATAATTTGCTCATTTGAATTTCTGTTACTTCAATCAGTTTTTCATTACCGGAATTAATAAGGTTTTGATTATTAGAAATCCATTGAGGCAATGCAATGATTTTTTCAAAAGGGTGGTGTTGCTGTAAAAACTCTTTTACAGTTTTATCGCCTTCAGCAATAAAACGCTGATATTGTTCGCGATACTTTTTTTGTTTAAGCGAATTGATGTATTTTTCAAACGACTTCGAAATCATGCAGGATAGACTGGTAAGCGCAAGGTACATTCTTTTATTACTTTTTATAATAGCGCTGTTTTCTTCATGCGGCAGTACCAAATATCTTGGTGCAGGTGAGTTACTGTTTAAGGGTAACATCATCAATGTAAAATCTTCTGGTGGTGGTTTAAAAAAGATTAGAGATAACCTTGATCAAAGTATTACGCTCGAAAGCAAACTTGGTACACTTGCAAAGCAGCAACCGAATAAAAAGGCGCTTTCAATTATTCCATTTAAGTTATGGATTTACAATAGATTTTATACTGAGAGAGACAGTGGTTTTAATCATTGGATGATTACAAAAGTGGGAGAGCCGCCTGTGATTTTTGACAGCACACTACTTCGTACATCATCTGCACTCATGAGCAATTACCTGGAAACAAAGGGATATCTTTTCCCTGAAGTAACTTATAGTTACAAGGTAAAAAGAAAAAGGGCAACTGCAAAATATTTTGTAGTAACAGGACCGCTTTATACAATTGATTCGGTTTTTTTTCCAACTGATAGTTCGCTTCTGGCATGGATTGTACGAGGAAGCATGGCTAAAACTTTACTTAAGAAAGGTAATGCATTTGATGCCGATATGCTTGGGAAAGAGCAAGCAAGGGTTCAACGTAATTTTCAAAACACCGGTTATATTTATTTTAGAAAAGAGTTTATTCACTTTTATGCCGATACAACTATCGGCGATCACAGAGTAGATGTGTATGTTAAAGTTGATCAAGCAGATTCTTTGCCTGAACAACAGATATATACTATAAAAAATATTTACGTCTACTCAAATTTTAATCCGCAGAATGAATCTAAGGAAATCAAGTATGATACAATTTATTATGATGGAATTTATTTTCTTTCCACGAAAAATTTCCTGGACCCTGATGTTTTGGCCACAGCAGTTTTTCTTTCAAAAGATCAAATGTATTCGAGAAGCAATTATGAATGCACACTCCACAGGATTTCTGACCTTGGTGTTTATAAGTTTGCGAACGTAAGGTTTGTTAAAGCAGATACTAACGGAGTGCATAATTTTCTCAATTGTAACATGTATCTGCAGCCGTCGAAAAAACATACCATTGGAGGTTCAGTTGATGTAGGTAATGTGGAAAGCAATTTTGCAAGTGGAATAAAATTAAGTTTTGGCAGTAAGAATGTAAACAACCGTGCAAACAGAATTGATGTTAGCGCAACAGCCGGCGTTCAGATTCCTGTATTTAATGCCGACAGTCTATTCTACAGTTTTAATTTACAGTTGAATTATTCAATTCCAAAATTTGCATTCCCTTTTATTCACCCACAAATTTCTTGTTACAATAATCCCGTAACAAAAATTGGATTAAGTACAAGTTTGTTTCAACAAGTAAATTTATACTCGCTGTCGAATTATGGTATCAGTTATTCAATGGAATGGAAAGAAGTTGATTATCCATTGAAGAAATATATTTTCCCGATAATAGGTATCAGCTATGTGTTTCCAACCTACACGCAAGAATTCGCTGACAGGCTGGAGTCCGATCCTTTTCTAAAGGAATCTTTCAGCGAACAACTTATTCCAAGTTTAGGCGGTGCTTTTGTTTTCTCAAACCAGCGCTTTGATCGAAAATCAAATTTTACGTACCTGAGAATTAATGGAGAAATTGCCGGCAATCTGTTCTATTTATTTAAGAGAGCAACAAATTCAAATTCTGATTCTACCAGCGGCTATGATTTTTTAGGGATTGAGTTTTCTCAATACGTAAGGTATGAAATTGATTTGCGCCGTTATCTACAGTTTACAAAGAACAGAGCATTGGTGCTGCGCTTTAATCAAGGCATTGCGGTGCCCTATTTAAATTCAAATGTTGTTCCCTATGTAAAACAATTTTATGTTGGAGGTACTTCGAGCCTGCGTGCATGGCGAGTTAGATCATTAGGGCCCGGTTCTTACAACGATACTTCTAACTATTACAACAGTTCGGGCGATTTAAAAGCCGAGGCAAATGTTGAGTATCGTTTTAATATTTTAGGAAAACTGAAAGGCGCAGCTTTCGTAGATGCCGGAAATATTTGGATATTAAAAGATGATCCGCAAAAGCCCGGCGGAGTTTTTAAGTTCAATGAATTCTACAATCAAATTGCTGTTGGAACTGGCTTGGGTGCCCGACTTGATTTTACTTATTTTATTATGCGCTTTGATCTTGCTGCAAAAGTTTATGATCCTGTTCTTGAAAAAGGGCAAAGGTTTGTATTGGATGATTTTGATCTGTTTTCAAAAACGAATGGTGTATTGTTTCAACTCGCAGTTGGCTATCCCTTTTAGAAAAGTTGCAATTAACCGGCAGCGTCTATATTATTATGATTATTATTTCACATTCTTCAATTCATTTACCTTAGCTTAAAATATTTATTTGTGAAAAAACTTTTTATAGCGCTTTTATTTCTGACCATCAATCATTCGTATGCTCAATATTTTCAAAACACAAGTATTGTAGTAAAAAATAACAATGATGAAATGATCAAAAATGCATGGGCTGGCGGATTGAATAATCCACAGCTTTCAGCAGCCGATATAAATAATGATGGAATTGAAGACCTCGTAATTTTTGATCGCACAGGAAATAAAATTCTTACATTTATTAATGGAGGCGCGCAGGGCATTATAGATTATACCTATGCGCCGGAATTTGAAAATAATTTTCCGGCATTGCATGACTGGGCTTTGCTTTACGATTATAATTGTGATGGCATTGCCGATATCTTTACCTACACATCTACTCCTGCGGCAGGTATAAAAGTTTATAAAGGATTTTATTCTGGCGATAACAAAATTGCGTTTGAACTGGCAAGCGATTTACTCACTTATCCTTCAAATAATTTCCCACTTAACTTATATGTGAGCTCTGTTGATCTTCCTGCAATTGTTGATGCGAATGGAGACGGGGATTTGGATGTAATTACATTTCATAGCACGGGCGGTTATGTGATGTACGTAGAAAATCAATCAAAGGAAAAAGGTTTCGGTTGTGATAGTTTGATTTATGAAAAGATGGATGATTGCTGGGGAGATTTTTATGAACCAAGTTTATGTTTACCCGATTCACTCAACGTGTCTTGTCCATTTATTGCACCTCAACAAGACCAGCAAGTTAAATTGCCTGATGGATTGCACGCCGGCTCAACAGAACTTGCATGGGATAATGACGGAGATGGTGATGTAGAATTTTTAAAAGGTGATATTTCATGCAACAATTTGGTTTACATGCTTAATAGCGGAACACCAGCAGATGCGCACATGATTTCAGAAGACCTTTCATTTCCATCTTACGATAAACCTGCTGATATTTTTATTTACCCGGCCCCATTTCTTGTTGATGTTAATAATGATGGATTAAAAGATCTTGAAGGCGCACCCAATGCAACGGGCGGCGTCGAAAATTACAGATGTGTTTGGTATTGGAAAAATGAAGGAGATGCGGTTACTGCAAATTTTAATTTTGTGAAAGACACTTTTTTGATTGATGAAATGATTGACTTGGGTGAAGGGGCATACCCAGCTTTTTTTGATGCTGATGCCGATGGATTAAAAGATATGCTGATTGGAAATCGCGGTTACTACAACGGTTCAAATATTAATTTGTATGAAGGAAGAATTTCATTTTACAAGAATACAGGAACAATTGATGAACCTTCATTTAAATTAATTACTAAAGATTACGCTGCTATTTCTTCACTCAACATAAAAACAGTTGCTCCAACATTTGGAGATATTGATGGTGATGGTGATGATGATATGATTTCGGGAACTGAAGACGGCGTTCTTCTCTTCTTTAAAAATATTGCGGCTCTCAATACACCTGCAAATTTTATTTTTTTCGGAACAAATTATGGCGGAATTGATGTTGGAAATTTTAGTGTACCGCAATTGGTTGATGTTAATCGTGATGGATTGCTTGATCTTTTAATAGGAGAATCCAGCGGCAACATAAATTATTATTTAAATACCGGAATAGCTACCGATGCAACTTTTGTTTTGCAAACAACTTCT
>JBKJNS010000290.1:0-7785 GCA_046593455.1 Chitinophagales bacterium
ACCTAATCCGCCTAAATCGGAACCATTGAAAACTCCTCCGCTGCCTGCAGTCCAGATTGTTGAAGCAATTAATCCGTTACCCATAGCACGAATTGCCTGACCATAAGTTGGGTCTGAAGATTCCGCCAATAAACCATCATCATATCCAACAAAAACACCACCCGATCCGCCACCACTATAAAAACCGGTACCACCACCGCCGATTCCAAACACGGCTGTTCCGTTTCCATTTCCATGTACAGCATTAATACAAAATCCATTTTGCTGAATGGTGGTTGCAAAAATTCCATTGCCTACTGAGCCCGGTACATTTGCAGCCTGATTATCTGCAACAAGTGCAGATACTGAAGCAATATTATTTGTAAATCTTCCGCCACTTCCCACAGTTGAATATCCATAAACACCTGAACCTGTTCCACCAGTTGTAGCTCCCACAATTGCTCCTGAGGTTCCACTTGTTACAGTAGAATAAACTCCTGCATTTGTGACTGTTGTTAGATTTAAGGTAATTGCCCCTACGTATCCTAAATATGCATTGGTTCCTGTAACACCATTCGCATGTAACGCTTTACTGCCTGCTGCTGCATTTGTAGTATTAACTCTTAATGAAGTTGTTTGCGCAGCATCTGTTATTAATAATCTTTCAGTTGCCGATGGAGTCGCATTGATTCCAACATTACCACCAGATGCAATTCGAATTCTATCAGCATTAGATGTTCTTAAAATTAAATCAATGGCATCGGTAGTACCAATGAAATTTGTACCGGGAACTGTTCCTGCATTACCGGTAAGTAACCAACTGTTAGATGAACTTGAAGCTAACCAGTCGGGATATCCGCTTGCAGAAATAGTTAAAACCTCACCTGCTGCTCCATTTGGTAATGCATAGAAGTCACCGCTATTATTTACGAAAACAAGTTTATCAGTTATTGCAGCTGTGTTAAGAATAAAAGTTCCGGCCGAGGCAGAACTTATTCCTTCAAGCCGCAACGTGCTTGTGTTACCGGCGATATGAAGTTTTTGCAATGGGGTTGCAACTCCTACTCCTACATTCTGTGCATGCAATGTGTAAGCAAAAGAAACTATGCATGAAAGCACAATTAGTTTTAGTATGTTTTTATTCATTGTTAAATATTTTAAAAAGCTTTTTCAAAAGTAATTTTTTTTGTCTATTTCAGAAAAAGAAAATTGAAGTGTAAACAAAAAAAGTGAATCCAAAGCTAATTGATTTTTTGATTATATTTTAAAATAACAGAAAGTCTGAAATTATTTTTTTCCAATAAAAAAATTTAACAGCTTTATAATTTGATTTGCAAATATTTTCCATAAATTAGCATCCACAAATTCAGGAATTCATTTCACTAAAACTTCTTTGCTCATGAAAAACATTTTTACGCTGCTCCTGTTTTTTTTCTCTACTGTTTTTTTTACCAATGCACAAGATGTTTTATACCTGAGCGGTTCAGGAGTAAATGCTAACCTTACCATACAAAGCGGTGCAAGTGTTTATTCGCAGGGCGGTGTAAATATTCCAGCGTCAACTTCGGGGATTGAATTGGATGGTGATTTATATGTAGGATCTTCTTCGGGATTTACTGCGCAATTTATTGATGCAGGCGCAACAAGCTCAATACTTGCAACGAGTACAGGAACCATACACTTCGAAAGTAATTTATTACAAAATATTACAGGTGCCAACACGAATTACTACAATGTAATTTTCAATAATACAAGTGTAAATACAAGCGGCATTAAATTATTGAGTGCAATGAACATCAAAAATGTAGTTACCTTTCAAGATGGATTAGTTTATGCAAATAGTTTTGCATTAAAAGTGAATACGAATACTGCAACCGCAGTAACCTATCTTGCTCCAAACACTGCAACTTATTCGGGTAGTTGGATTGCGGCCATTTATGGAAGCAACGGAAGTCTTGAAAGGGATATCACAAATTCTGCATCAACTTATGACTTCCCGGTGGGAAGCACGAGTGCTGCGCAATTATTTCAGGTAACACCCAATACAATCACAGGGCTTACGAGAGTAAGTTGCTCATGGGAAGTTAGCGTAATAGGAACAACACCACTGGCAATAACTGAATGCGGCGACCCATATACACAAGTACATTCATCGGGCGAGTGGCATTTTAGACCCGATAACGGAGGAGTTTTAGGAAGCGGATCATGTGCAGTAGGTGACATCTCTTTTAAAGGATGGAACCTTGGAACGTTTGTAGGAATTGTAAATAATCAGTTTGCATTGTTATGGCGCGCACATGGCAGCACAGCAGTTGGCGCATGGGAAGTTCCAAACGCGGGATGTGTTTCATTAAGTACTATTGGAACAGCAGGAAGAACCATTGCAGGAAACTATGCAGCAAGAAATAATCTTAAATCACTTTACGATGCGCAAAGTCAGTTTGGAATGGGATTGACACTTTACATTTTGCCAATAAAATTACTAAGTTTTGATGGATGGAATGAAGGACCCGTGAATCAATTAGAATGGAAAACTGCAACTGAAATTAACAGTGATCATTTTGATGTTGAAAGAAGTTTAACAGGTGAAGTATTTGATAAAATCGGCGAAGTACCTGCTGCAGGATTTTCAGAAATTGAAAATACTTACAAACTCTCAGACCTTAAACCTAACAAAGGTTTAAATTATTACCGTCTTAATTTGATCGATAGAAATCTTACCAATGAATACTCAAATGTAATTCTGATTCAATTGAATAGCGATGGTGTTATTACTACTCAGGTTTCTCCAAACCCTACAATGGATAACATTAATATTCAAATTCAGTCAACCGATAATGGTGAAGTACTTATTGAATTAACTGATGCTATTGGCAGAGTATTGATTAGCGAAAATCACCAGATTGTTTTAGGTGCAAATTCTATTTCATTAAATACTACAGAACTTGCCGAAGCTATGTACTTCTTAAATGTTTACCGGGCAGATGCAGGAACAGCGCAGACATTTAAAGTTATTAAGACCAAATAATTTATTGAATCGTTATCAAATTCTCTTTAGCAATAATTTCTATTTTCCTTCACTTGTCTGCAATTATAAACGTGATTTCTGATCACGTTTATTTTCTATAAATTATTTTTTGTGCGGTTTTGATAGGATATCAATTCAAAATGGTATTTGAATTAGATCTTGCTTTGCTTCCTCAAAATAATATTAAAGAGTAGTGTGGAAATATTTTAAATGTATTTAATACCATGAAATGCTGCAATTGCAAATCAATTATTCAATTACAATTTTATTTACCGAGGCAATTCCTCCGCCTTCGATTTCACTGTGAAGAAAATAAACTCCTTTAGCAAGAACTGAAAGATCAAGAGAGAGAATTGGGTTTTCTGTTTCTGTCAGGATTGTTGAATGAAAAACTTCGTGATTGAGCACATCAAAGACTCTGAAATTTATTTTATTATTTACAGCAGCATTGGTTTGAATTGAAATAACTCCGGAACTCGGCACCGGGCTAATTGAACTTATCAGTTGATTTCTTGAATTGTTTTCAAGAAGAATAATATCTGAATAAGAATAAGTGCCATTTGTGTTTACTTGTTTTAGCCTGTAGAAATTATTTCCATTTGCAGGTAAGCGATCAAGAAACTGATAGTTGAGTGCTTCATAACTATTATCGGCTCCGTTTACATTATTAATTTCAGAAAAATGATTTCCATCAACAGAATGTTCGAGGGAGAAATAATCATTATTCAACTCAGATGCTGTTGACCATTCAAGCAAGTTTCCTTCGGTAATAATTGTTCCTTTAAATACAAGAAGTTCAATCGGTAAAATTACCGGAGCTTGTGCAGTTCCAAATTTACTGAAGCCACTCATGCCGGTTCTTACCACATTATTAATTGTTGATGCAGCACAAACACCATTTAATACCCACGTGCCAGTTGTATTTTTCATCACAGTCCATTCAGATGCTCCTGCCGAATTTGTATACGTTCCCAAAGTATTATAGAGTGTAGTAGTATAAGTGCCGGTGCTCACAGAAGGCGTTGATGAGATCGTCCAATATCCATTATCCAAAGTGGGCAAACTATAATTTGCGCCGCAATCAAACAAATTCAACGCTGCAGGTAAAACAGTATAAGCATCAAATCTTGCGAGCAAATCAGTAGCAGTATTTGAAGCAGTAAAATTAATGTTTGCCCTTTGATAACCTTTTCCTGAACTAAAATTACCTACGGGAAAATCATAAGAGCCGGTTGTCGTAGTTGATCTGCGTAAGTTTCCGTTTACATAACTATTTAAGTTGCCAATTGAGCAGGCCGAAGTACTATTATTTGTACAGTTAACCTGAAATGCCCCTGTTGTAATTCTTCCATTTGTTAATGTTAGTACACCTGAAGTTCCCATTGCTAAATCACCCAACAAATTCACATCAGAAGTTATGCTCTGATTCATTAAAACTTTGTTCAAGGTTAAACTTCCACCAGGTGAAAAAGATTGTGCAGCAGCTCCATTAAACTCAAGCGTTGAATTTGCTGTACCGATAAATGTTGTATTGCCGGAAGCATTTGTAAAGTTTCCTGAAAGTTTTATATAGTGTCCATTTGCATTAAAAATACTTGTGCTGTTGAATGTTAAAAAATTTGTTCCTATTTCAATATCCTGCAAAAGATTTACCTGCCCACCTGTTTTATTAATTGTAAGGTTGGGAAACTTGCTTAGTCCAATAAGGTTTCCATCAATGTTTTGAATAACTGCTGCATTACTAAAAAGAATGGTAGAAGCAGTATTAGCATTTAAATCGCCATCGTTTGAGTAGTCGCCACAGACAGTAAGTGTATTAGTTCCATTGATGGTAAGATTTGCTCCGGGATTAATAATGATTCCATTGCAAATTGCACCCGGCGCATTTATTACCGGTTGATTCGTGGGGCCATTAACAACAATTGCAGAAATGCCACAGGTTGGAATTGAACAACCTCCCCAATTGAGTGCATTGAACCAATCAGTATTTGTTCCGCCTGTCCATACTACTGAAGTTGGTGTTCCTGAGTATGCGATGGGTGAAGTGAGTCCAAAATCAAGTGTAAAACCGGTACTGTTACTGGAATAATTATTTACCATCAATAAAAACATTTGCCCTGCAACAACTGTAACAGGCGAACAAAAGGGAGACCCTACTCCACCAACACTTGTTAGAGTATACCCTACTTTACATCCTGTAGTTCCAAGAGTACCTGACCAATTACATCTTATTGGAAGTAATGCACCCGAAACAATTTGAGAGCAATAGGTTGCATTACCTGTAATGTCAAAAAGCATCCAGTCATAATCAGTTGTTGAAACATTTGGAATAATATCAAAGGTTAAACTTCCTGCAACTGATATTGTAAGGTTATAGAAAACGGAATTTGTTTCGCCAGAACCGAAGCAGGCAAAAGGGGAAGAAAAGTCGCAAACATTTCCAGCCCCAACAAAACCAGGATCACCTACAGTAGTAATCTGATTACAAATTTGTGTTGAGTAAGTACAATCTTGTTGAGGTATTGCAGAAAATGCAGTTCCATCGCTTGCTTCAACATTGAAAGTTCCAACAAGATCTTTAGTACCATCAACTCTTAAATAATAAGTTGTTCCATTTGTTAATCCCGAAACATTGATTTCAGACCACAATGGAGTTCCGCCACCAACACAAGCCGTTGCATCATTATTTACTCCGCCTGCAATAACCGTTAAAGTTCCACATGCACCTGAATAAAGAGCAATCTGCGTATTCGTAAGTGAACCTAAATAAGTCTTTGCTCTTATTGTTCCGCTTGCCGGGCAAACAATCGAATACCAAACTGTATTTAAATTTCCGGTTGTTGTCCAGCCTGTTGGATTCCCGGGTTCTGAGGTACTGTTTGTACAATTATTATCACCAAATAAAATTACACCAATAGGAAGTATGGTTGCATTACAAGGAAGATCATTTAGTTGTGTTCCACTTGGGCAAGGATCCCAAACGCAGAGTGAAAAAGTTCCGTTATTATTATTTCCATATTCCCAGAATCTAATCCATACTGTTGAGAAAGGAACAAGGCTTGAATTATCAATCATTGGCATTGCGCCATTCACACTGTTATTATCATCACACTGAATTAATGTAAGTGCGCTGCAGGTACCGGAATAAATTGCCATTCCACCATCAGTCATACTTCCGGTATTTGAATCAAAAATCAAATGCCCGGATGCAGGTACTGTAACCACAAACCAAACATCACTTGAAATATAGCTTGCACATCCCGGAGCCGGAACACCAATAGAGCCCGATGAGCATGCATTTGTAAATTGAGAATAGTTACAACTTGTATTTATTGTTAATGCTGTAGCATTGCATGGATCATCATTCACAGGTGCAGTTCCGGGACATGGATCATAAGCGCAAATAGAAAACGTTCCATTATTATCATTTCCATTTTCCCAAAATCTGATAAAAACTGTTGAGAAAGGAACGAGAGATGAGTTTGTGATATATGGCATTGCTCCATTTAAACTTGCATCATCATCACACTGTATCAAAGTAAGTGCGCCACATGTTCCTGAATAAAGTGCCATTCCACCATCAGTAATTACTCCTTCTTTTGAATCAAGAATCAATTGCCCCGATGCAGGAACCGTTGTTGTAAACCACACATCACTGCCACTGTATCCAGCGCAACCCGGAGCAGTAACGCCGGCAGTTGCTGTTGCACATTGGTTAGTGTAAACATTAAAACTGCAAGTGGTTCCAATGGGTATGTAGGTTGCATTACACGGGTCATCATTTGTTGGAGCACTTCCGATGGTAACCAATACACTTGTTGATGCAGTAGTTAATCCCGAAGAAGAGCAAGTAATATTGCAACGGTAATATGTTGAAGAAGTAGGTGAAGCCGTATAAGATAAACTTGTTGCCAGTGAAATATTACTCCATGTAATATTATCTGGTGATGATTGCCATTGATAAGTTATTCCGCAGCCGTTGGTAGCTCCTGTTATGGTAAGCACAGTGCTCCCTCCCGGGCAAACTAAAGCAGGAGTTGCAACAGTTGCTCCACCAATGGGTGCACCAGTGCAAGCCAAAGGATCCCATTGGTAAATTTGACCTGTGGCAGGTTTAGTTAAAATTGTAGTGGTTTCTGTTGAAGTTGAATAAGTTGGAGCGGAAGATGCATTCTGAAGAGAATAAAAAACTCCAACTAAACCACCCGATATTCCAATGGTAGCACCGAATGCGCTTGTGTTAATTGTATTGGGGCCCTGGTTGTAGACAAACTCAATTCGATTGGTGGTTTCATAAAGTTTTATTTGAAATGAAATTACATCATCGGATGCTGTGTTACTCCATTTCATTTTATACCATTCAGCAGTAAAAACTCTGTTGGGTGATGTGCCTGTTGTTATATATTTAAGGTATCCGCCGGCAGTAATTCCTAATTTCAGATTATCCCACAAGGGAGCCAATACTAAAGGAGCATTAGAGAGATTATTGTTTGCCAGAGAAGAAGTTCCGGTAGTATTAAAATCGAGCCATCCGTTTGTTGAAAGGCGGCATACTGTATAATTAACACAGTTGTAAGTGAAAGTAAATCCAATTGGAATTCCTGAACAAAGAGTTTCATCGGCACTTGGAACTGAAGGTGATGTGCCACCTGAAATTGTATAAGTTCCTGAAACAGGAGTTAATGAATAAGCAAATTGCGAATAAGCAGAATTGCTGAAGCAGAATAACTGCAACAGAATCGCATATAATATAATCGGCTTGTAAATCTTTTTCATCA
>JBKJNS010000047.1:0-6266 GCA_046593455.1 Chitinophagales bacterium
GGCACATCCCTGAATTCAGGTATTTTACGCATCCCTGAATTCAGGGATGCCACCTGTTAAATTAAGAGCGAGTAGACCCTAAAGCATAAGTTGTAAGCAAGCGATGCCACTATTCGAAGTACATCGTTTAATTTTTGCCTGAACTAAAAGTGATTAAGTGACTATGAAGATGCAAAAAAAATGTTGATCAATTGACCGCCATTCAAAATTATTTTCAGAAAAGAATAAACACAACCTGTGTTTCCAAAGGAGAGTTAGTGGAGGTTAAAAACTTTTCGAACAGCAATAGAAATTAAGGATTTAAAAATCCTACACCATCAACATTCGCATAGGATGCAATGTTCTCGTAAACGGATTCAATACCAACCCCAAACTTTCAAGTGTGGTTGCTCCCAGAAGCGGCTCGTCATTTTCTTCACCAAAAATTACAGGGGCAGCGCCGCCACTCCCTTAAATTCAAAATAGGCATCGCCAACCTGTCTTTCAATTGGTGTTCCGTCTGCCATAGAAAATGAAACCGTCTTGTATGATTTTATTCCATGCGCTTTTAAAATTTCTTTAGGAACCAAACTATACACGGCTCCCGAATCGAAAAGAAAATTTACTTCACGAATGTTTTTTGATTCATGACTTTTCTTTACAGCTAATTTTGCTTTTGTGATTCCCATATAAACACTATCAGGTTGTAATTGCTTCTTCCTTCTTCACCGCCTTACTTGCTACATAATCCTTCATCCATTGAGTAGTAACGCTCTTTGGTCTTTCAATTCCATGCCCAAGTGCGCGATCCCAAACCAATGAAGCAAGTACACCAAGAGCGCGCGAAACACCGAAGAGCACAGTATAGAAATCATATTCAACCAAGCCATAATGCACAAGGATAGAACCGCTGTGTGCATCAACATTAGGGAATGGATTTTTAATTTTCCCCGATTCACCTAAAATTTTTGGAGCAACTTCATACACGTTCCAAACAATATTTACAAGTTCATCATCGGGGCAATGTTGCTTAGCAAATTCCATTTGCGCAAGAAAGCGCGGATCTGTTTTTCTCAACACAGCATGTCCATAACCGGGAACTACTTTTCCTTCAGCTAATGTTTGGCGAATGTATTTTTCAATTTCTTCTTTTGTTAATCCATCAGTGCCCAGTTCTTTTTTCATTTCCAAAATCCAGCGAATAACTTCCTGATTCGCCAAACCATGCAGCGGACCAGCAAGCCCGCACATACCTGAAGCAAACGACATATACGCATCGCTCAAAGTTGAGCCAACCAAATGTGTAGTGTGTGCCGAAACATTTCCTCCTTCATGATCTGCATGTATGGTAAGGAACAAACGCATGTAGCTATGAAAATCGGGCTGGTTGAAACCAAGCATGTGAGCAAAGTTTGCAGCCCAATCCAAATCGGGGTTGGGTTCAATGTGTTTTCCTTTTTTATACATGCGGCGATAGATATATGCAGCTATGCGGGGTAAGCGTGCAATCAATGTCATTGCATCTTCATACATGGGATCCCAATATTCTTTTTTGTTGATGCCATCACGGTATGCTTTTGCAAATGTTGATTCAGTTTGCAAGGCAAGAACACCGATAGAAAATTGAGTCATAGGATGAGTGTCTCTTGGCAGGCGATCTATTGCTTTAAAAACATGAATAGGAACAATGGCTCTTCGTGCCCAAACATTTGCAACATGCTGTACATCTTTGTAAGTAGGAATTTCATCAAGCAGCAAAAGGTAAAACAATCCTTCGGGCAATGGCTCGGTACATTTTTCAAGATGCGGAAGCTTTTCTCTTAGTTCAGGTATAGTATAACCTCTAAAACGAATGCCTTCATCGGCATCAAGTAATGAGGTTTCAGTTACCAGTGCTTTAATACTCTTCATTCCTCCATAAGCCTGTGCAATGGTATAAGTACCGAGAGATACATCACCATTTTGTTTGATAAACTCTTTGATATCGGCAGCCATTGGAATTGCTTTGGCTTCGAATTTTTCTTTTATGTAACCCATTTTACTTCTTAATAATTTTAGTAATGCAAAGTTAGAGAAAAAACATGCGGCTCTGTTTTAAATTATCAATAATTTTATTGAGCCAATGCATTAAAGAACAGCGGAGAGAAAAATTGGTTGCAAAAAGGGGATTTTATTTGCAGGGTAAAAAATTCATTTCAATAAATTGAAACAACCATTTGCCCTTTGGTATTGATGTATCCGCGAAACATTCCCTCTGTATTAAACGGCATTTCGATGTGGCCATTTTTATCAATGGCGATGCACCCACCGCGGCCCCCTGTTTTGGTAAGTTTCTCTTTGATTACATAGTTGGCAGCATCGTGCAGGTTGATGATTCGGTATTGCATTAATGAAGAAATATCGTAAGCCACAACATGACGGATAAAATCTTCGCCTCTTCCCGTGCATGAAACAGCGCATGTTTTATTATTTGCATAAGTTCCACAGCCGATCAATGGTGAATCACCGATGCGGCCATACTCTTTGTTAACAATACCACCTGTTGAAGTTGCAGCAGCAAGGTTGCCGTATTTGTCAATAGCCACGCAACCAACTGTACCAAATTTATCGTCGGAATTACCATTGATGTCTGCGGGAGCAATCATTCCTGTTGTATCTGAATGATCAAGAATGGTGGTATCTCCAAGTAATGCTTTTTGTAATTGCACCCGACGATAAGGAGTATAGAAATAGGAGGTGTCAACAATTTGCAATCCTTGCAATGCTGCAAATTCTTCAGCTCCTTTACCTGCCATTAAAACAAACTTTGATGAGTCCATTACTTTGCGTGCCGCACTCACCGGGTTCTTAATTGTTTTTACCTGCGCTATTGCGCCGGCTTTGCTGTTTTTTCCGTTCATGATTGCTGCATCCATTTCAATAGTGCCGTTGTGCGTTAACACAGCCCCTCTGCCTGCATTAAAGAGCGTACAGTTTTCTAAAACATTTACTGCAGCTTCTACAGCATCAACAGAAGTTTTTCCCTCCTTCAATAAATTATATCCTGTTTGCAAGGCAATTGCCAGCGTGTCTTTGTATGCTTTTTCCTGCTCAGGAGTAAGGTTCAATTTTTTTAAACTGCCTGCGCCGCCATGAACTGCAATAGCAATAGTATGCGGAGGTTGTTGCTGAGCTGACTGAGAAAAAATTACTGTTGGAATAAAAACTATCAGCAATAAATATTTCATGTATAAAATTTTATTCTGAAAAGATGAAACTGAAATAACGCGCCTCAATAGCATGCTTGATTTTTTTAATAAACTATAAATCGTAGTACAATGAAGCACCAAGAGTATAAAATGTTTTTTTGTTGGATTGATTTAATTCATGCGTGATTGAATAGTCGGCTGCTACCTTTAGGAAGTCGTTAAAATTGTAGTATATACCAATGGTTCCTTTCTCCCTGTCAATTTGATCATGAGTAGGATGGTTGATGGGTAGATAAATTTCACCTGATACAAATGGAACTAAGTAATAATTAATGCGGTATCGCAAGGTGAGTTTATCGCGGTTATAGGCAACATTGTTTTGTTTTGTTTCGCCAATTACAATGGGGTTAAATGAATTTTGAATTCGCGCGCGCAAGGAGAAAGAAAATTTTTTAATGCCTTTTGAATACATGATGTCACCATAAATCATTGACCTTTCATCATAATAGTTTAGCAGCGTTCTTTGAAGTGTGAACCTGTAATTAGCCCCGAGAATAAGATTTTTATTGATTTTATAATTTAAACCAAGATCAAAAAAGGATGTACCCAGTTCGGCAAGATTTTGTGAAAAGGTTTCTTCGTTGTAAAGTGAAATGGAAAATGATCTTGAAATTTTTTTCTGCAATCCAAAAGCGATTTTACCTCTAAAATCCTGTATCTGGCTATAGCCGGAATTAATGAATGCCAATAGAACCATGATTGTAAAAAACAACTTCAACACAAAAACTGTTTTTGTTTTTAATGGCATTTAATATTCGATCTGTATTTCTTTTGAGTAAATGATTTCACCTTTTTCATTTTGTGTCTTTTTTGAGATCAGCATTCCTTTGTTATCATACTTATAAGTGCTTTTCCGTAAAGTATTTCCATTTTTATCAGTAGTTGTTTCTTCAGTTAAATCATTTTCATTGTTGTAGCTAAAGGATGTTTTCTCAATCATATTGCCTGAAGCATCATAGCTGATTTTCTCTTCTGCCTTTCCCCATTTATTGTATTTGCTTTGAGTTTTCTTTATCACTCTTCCACCAGCATCGAGATTAAGAAAAAGAATTTCGTTGCCATCATTATCATACTTGTACTGTTCAGTCTCCTTCACATTTCCTTGCTCATCGTAATCAATGTTCTCAATGATGTTTCCTTTTCCATCAAAGCTGATGGTGTTTTTTCGCTGTGATGTTTTTTCTTTTCTTGAATCAACTGTAATGGTAGTTACTTTTTTTATTTTTCGACTCGCTATTTCATTTTGTGATTGAGCAAATAATTGGGAAGGAAACAATGAAAAGTTAAAAAGTAAAAGAAGCAAAACCCTTTTTTGATGTTTTCGGTTTTCATTACCCCAAAAAGAAAAATAAAACTTCATGAGCAAAATTTAAAGTTGTTACTGAAAAACTTCGATGGTTCCTAAATCAATTATTTGCTTGCGATCTGTAATGGTAACAGAGTAAGTTTTTGCAACAGAGCCGCTCGCTGAAGTTAGCGTTGAATCGAGCGAATAAACATAAACAGTGTAATCGCCCTTATTGAGATATTGAAATTCAAACTGTCCATCGTAAATTGTTTTAATTCTTTTACCATAACTGATGTCATTGCCAAAGATCAGGTACACATAAGTATCAGCGCCCGGATAGTCACTAATGTATTCGGTAAATGTGCTGTTATAATGATTGGCATGTATGCTTCCTTTTATTGATGCATCACCACCAATACCGGGGTTTGGTGTGCATGAAATTAAACCTAAGATAGAAAGTAAAAAGAGGAGAGGCAGAAAGTGTTTATTCATTTTACTAAGAATTATTGTTGAAGTTAAGGTGCACCAAATATCAGAAGTTCTTTACGTACCTGTGTTTTCAAAAGCAAGTTGCATTTGTTCAAGGTCAATTACTTTATCAGTCATCAACTCATAAGGTGAATTAGCGGCTATTATAATGATTGTTCTTTTCTTTTTTAATTTATTAAGCAGCCTTACAAATGTTTTTTGTGCCACCTCATCAAGATCAGTTAATGGCTCATCGAGCAATAAAAACTTCTTGCGTGTATTTAATGCTCTTGCAATCATGAGCATCTTGCGCTGCCCGGCAGATAGGTTTTTTGCTCCTTCTTCTAATTTGTAATTAAGATCTTCTTCTGCATTACCGGTTACGGTGAAATGTAATTGCTCTAAAGTTTGTATTGCACGTTCTCTTTTTTCTGCGTCTCTGCTGTATGAGATTGCTTCAAAAATATTACTGCCAAGCAATGGCGCATCAACTGATACAAATGCAATCTGTTTTCTAATGGTATAAGGTGTGAGGTCTTTGTAATTAAAATCATCCATAAAAATATTTCCACCAGTTGGTTGCATCAACTTCATCATCAATTTTAAAACAGAAGTTTTTCCACTGCCGTGTGCACCACGTATTAATGTGATTGTATTGGGTTCAAGCCAAAATGAAATATTTTTTAGTAAAGGCTTTCCTTCGGGGTAGGCGAATGAAACGTTTCTAAAACGAATATTTCCTTCAATATCTTTTACCACTGTTTCATCCTTTGCTTCTGCAGGATAGTTTATTATTTCTACTAACCTGGTCAGTGATATCTTTCCCGTTTGCCATATAGTTGAAACTTTAAGAATGCGTTTGATTACCGCTCTCATATAGAGTGTAAGCAAGATAAAAATAAAGACCTGCTCACCATCAATGTTAGATTTTAGTTCTGGAGTTTTAATTGCAATCAGGTACAATACTAAACCTAACATCAGGTAAAAAAGTATTGGAATAGAAGATTGCAAAAGCGAATCATGTTTTAGATAGCTTACTGTTACGCGGTGTAATTTTTCTGATTTCTTATTAAACTGCGATTCTTCGGGTGTTTCTCTGTTAAAAGTTTTAATTGTAAGAAATGCATTGAGCCGGGCATGCACAAAAGACATCATGGAAGATTTTGCATTTCTCTTTTCAATTGAATGGGTCCTCAAACTTCTGTTCATTAAATAAATAATTACCGCAGCCACCGGAATACCAATTATAAAAACGGTTGCCAGGGTTGCATTCATCATAAACA
>JBKJNS010000064.1:0-4032 GCA_046593455.1 Chitinophagales bacterium
CAACCCGGAGAAAATTCATTTCAATTTAACTTCAACAATTTTTCAAAAGGTATTTATCTTTTAGAGTTGATTACTGATTTTGGAATTGAAAATCAGTAATCAACTCTAAAAGATAAATACCCTTTGAAAAATTGTTGAAGTTAAATTGAAATGAATTTTCTCCGGGTTGTAAAGTATTATTTAACAGCGTAATGACTTCTCTGCCACTCAAGTCAAACAATTTCAAACAAACATGTGATGCGAGCGGGATTGTAAATCGAATGGTGGTTAAATCGTTAACAGGATTTGGAAACAGTTCGAAATTAGATAAAGAAATATCTTCTTCGCTTGTTTTACACGACTTTGTAACTATAGTACTATTGGAAGTGTAACTGCAATTATTACTGTTGGTAACAATAACTTTGTAATTTCCAGTATTCGTAGCAGTATAGGTTGAAGCTGTTTCTCCTTCAATAATAGTTGATCCGTTTTTCCATTTATAAGTATAACCAGCTCCGGTGTTTGCCTGTAATTTAACTGAGCCTGTAACACAGATATCCAAATTACCTAACGGAGTAATTGAGGCCGTTGGTGTGCTAAGCACAGTAAGAACTAACACATCTGAAGTAGATGAACAATTATAAGCATTTGTTTCACTTACTTTAAATGTACCGGTCTTTTTTGCTACGAAGGATTGACTTGTTGCACCTGAAATATTACTCGCGTTCTTGATCCATTGATATATTATGCCGGGCCCGCTGTTTGCAGAAAGCTCAATAGAAGTACCATCACAGATTGTATAATTACCTACACTGGAAATTGTTGCTGTAATTGCATTCTCATCTATAATATTATCGCAATTATCATCAACACCATTGCATATATCACTTGCTCCCGGATGAACCAACGAATTAAAATCATTACAGTCAGATGAATTAACTACAAATCCTAAAGGTGGTATTGTCTGGCAGGTTGTTGTAATTTCATTTACGTTTCCGTAAGAATCATAATCAGCATCAGCATAATAAATATTTTCGATTAGGCCATTGTCACTGAAGTTATCGCAGTCATCGTCAATGCTATTACAAATTTCAATGGCACCTGGATGAATTGAAGAATTTCCATCATTGCAATCCATATTATTACTCACAAATCCGATTGGTGCACTACAGGCGTTAGCACTCACATTTGAATTGCCATATCCATCAGAGTCCTCATCAAGATAAAATGATTTTGGAATACAATCAGGAGTTGTCTTTAACAGCCAGAAATCATAATTACCATGTGTGTCTTGCGATTTATCACCACTTAAAGGTGAATTAGAACGACCCCCTAATATATAACTACCATCTGTTGTTTGTTGAAGGAAGCGAAGAATATCATCACCAGTGCCACCAAATCCTTTATCCCAAAGTTTGATCCCAAGACTATCCGTTTTTAAAATCCAGTAATCCCAATTCCCTATTGAGGCTTCTGATTTGTCTCCACTAATTCCTGATTTCGACCTTCCGCCTAATATGTATCCACCATCAAATGTTTCATCTACAGATCTTAAAATATCAGCCCCGCCACCACCAAAAGCTGCATCCCACTTTTTAATGCCCAAAGCATCAGTTTTAATTATCCAATAATCAGAACTTCCCTTGTTTACTATTGATTTATCACCACTTTTATCACTGCCTGAATAACCGCCTAATATATATCCTCCATCATATTGTTGCTTGATACTGTAGAGGAAATCATCTTTACTACCCCCAAAATCATGATCCCATTCTTTGTTGCCTTCAGAATCTGTTTTTACGATCCAATAATCATTTACACCTTTAGTGTCTTCAGATTTTTCGCCACTTATTCCTGAATTTGAAAATCCACCAAGAATATAGCCACCATCAATTGTTTGTTCTACCCAAAGCAAGAGATCATCATTGGTACCACCAAAGCTTTTATCCCATTCAATTTCTCCAATGTTGTTTATTTTAATAAGCCAGTAATCATTTGCCCCATAAGATGTTTGTGATTTATCACCAGTTGAGCCCGATAGTGAATAACCTCCTAATATATATCCGCCATTACTTGTGCTTGCAATTGAGAATAATAAGTCGTCTTCTTTACCTCCATACCGCTTATCCCACTGCTTTTCTCCAATAGAATCTATTTTTACAATCCAGTAATCAGAACCGCCCCGGCTAGTTTCTGACTTATCTCCATTGCTGTCTGAATTGGAATTTCCACCGCAAAGGTATCCGCCGTCAGAAGTTTGTATAATGGAATATGAATAATCATTTAAGGTTCCGCCAAACCTTTTATCCCATTGTTTTATTCCATTTGCATCTGTCTTAACAATCCAAAAATCATATAAGCCTTGACTATTTTGAGTAATGTCATCACCGATTTCCGAATCGGTATAACCTCCAAGAATGTATCCCCCGTCACTTGATTGTTGTATAGCATAACAGCGATCATCTTTTAATCCCCCAAATCTTACATCCCACTCCTTTGAAATTTGCTGAGCTAAAACATTGTCGTAAGAAAGTAAAAAGATCAAAATAAAAATTAATTGAAGGTTGTGTTTCATAAAATTTAAAATTTGGTGGTTAATTATTGTATCTCTATTTTTTAATATTAGATATGAATTGAAAACAAGCGAAAGTTGCTACCAATGCTGATAATGTGTTAAGCCATGCAATTATTTCTTCTATAGTGATGCTTACTTTATCCTTATGAATCATCTTTTGCTTTATTCTTTTTCCTAAAAGTTATGATTGATTTTCTATTTAATAATTATGAATGCGAAGCTCTTTTGAGTTGTCAGTTTCCGGTTGCAGCATTTTGATTAATGTTTTGGTTTTATCTTCACGATGTAAAGATGGATTTTGAAGTAACACTTGTCAATCACCAATTATGGTGAGACGGTTAATTGGATTATTAGCCAACAACTTTCAGGATGTGGAACCTGAATAGCAACTATGTTTAGTACTTAAATTTTGGAGTGCTTTTAACGCTAATAGAACTAATAGCTATTGCCGAACCCGAATCACCTTTGCAATAGCTTCGCTGATAGAGTTTACTTCGAGCTTCTTGTAGATGTTCTTAACATGTGAGTGCACAGTATCATAGCTGATTTGCAATGTATCTGCAATTGATTTGTATTGACGGCCCTCTAATAAATGCTTCCATACTTCTTTTTCGCGATCTGTTAATTTAAAAGTATTGGAAATGAAAGCTGCATTTTCAGAATCTTTTATTTGCTTAAAAACAGGAAGCAGCAGTGCAGTGTCAAATACCGGATAATGTTTTATCACTTTTCCATTTTTAAAATAGTCGATTGTAATGCCTTTAATCGAAATTGATTTTCCTTCTACCGGCATCCCCATGGTATTGCCTGAATGAAATCCAGTCCACAAAATTACTGATGCTACTTTGTCGGCTTCAGCTAACTGTTCTAGTACAACGATGTTGTTATCGGTAAAAGCTTTTGAAAACATTTGGTATTGATAGATGTATTGAGTCTTATTAAATTGTTTCCCAAAAAATTCAGCTGTAAAATCATCATCAAGGAATCTTTCATACTTATCTTTCAAATTTTCAGAGCCAAAGGCCTCATGCCATTCTTTTGAGATCTGTTTGTTTTTTTCCTGATCCATGCCGGGTTAAATTTTAGCTTTAAAGATAATTTTCTTTCATTCAGAAAATATTTAATTTCATTTAACATTCCAATGATTAAACAAAAGTTCTTTTCAGTGGATATTTCATTTCCCTATTCCACTTTATTTTTTCTCCATCTTTGCCAAAATTTTTTAAATGAAAATCCTTCTCCTCGGCAGCGGCGGTCGTGAACACACATTTGCTTACATGCTTGCCAAGAGTGCGCTGTGCGAAAAACTATTTATTGCTCCCGGAAATACAGGCACTGAAAAACATGGTGAGAATATTTCCATAGCTGCCACCGATTTTGATGCCATCGCAGATTTTGTCTTGAAGAATGGAATTAAAGTCAGTGGCAGCAATACAAATATTTTCACCATGTTTTTCAGTGCCTGTATTTCCGGGAGC
>JBKJNS010000278.1:0-2586 GCA_046593455.1 Chitinophagales bacterium
TTTTGTTTGTAGGTGCCACCTCCTGGATAAAGAACCGTTGTTGAGAGATTATAAATAGAGTCGGAAAGATTAAGAATGATGGCATCGGACCCAGCTGTATTATTAAAAAGCCATCCATAAATTCTATCATAACTATAGCTATTTAAGCCATAATCTTCTACCGTAGTAATTTGAGGATTTGGAGTAAAAACTAACTTAGAAGAATATGTTTTATCGCTAACCGACTCCCCAAGCAACTTCATTGTAACTCCTGAAGCTGTTAAACCCCAAAAAGTGGTGGTAGGTGGATTAGGAGGAGGAGTCCAACTTCCATCATCACCTCCAAAATTAAAACCATTAGTTACAAAAAAATATTGGCCATACAATGCCGAGCCATCCATTGCATGGCATGTAAGAACTTTAAACCTGCTATCATTTAAAAATTGCATCGACTGTAAAGCAAGATAAATTCCATGCCCCCATAGGCCATGAACTGGTCTGGCATGGTCAGTCATATTAAACTCAGTATTCCATAGATCTTTTCCTAAAGGAACTTTAGAAATGGAAGTAGTGGTTAAGACCTTCCACATTTTGAATGGCTGATATAACCAATTCGGAACTTCATCAACAGTTTCAATAATTTTGTCAGCTGTCGTCTCTAATGTATCATTCCAAGCTGATGAATAATAAGTGTGAAAAGACCAAGCATCTTCACGGTGATTGATCAATACATTAATTGAATCATTCCATTTCAAACGCTTAGGCTTTTTATTCTTTTCAAAACAACCTTGAATTGCTACTTTACATAATGGAAAATAATGATGGATTGAATCAATCCAGATATTTGCTACATCTGTATAATTTTTCACAAACTTAAATAGGGAATCAACATAAACCGCTCCCTCACCTGCATCTTCATCATCAGCAGAAATAAAAAATTCATTACCAAGCTCTACAAACTTTACCGGCAATCCTATAGAGTCTGCATGTTTTAACATGGCAATTTGATACTGAAGATTTGAAGAAACCATGTTCAACATAAACACCGCATCTGCATGGCAGGAGTCCTTCACAATTTTAAAATTTTCCAAGGTATTTGGTTGCTGAGGTAGCACAGCATAATTAGGAGGTAAATTAGGTGACGTAACAAACCAACCTTTTTTCCAATCCCACCAATTACCTATTCCCCCTGCAGGATATCGTAATACTTTCGGTTTAAGAAGGGGAACATTTGCTTTTAAGTTGGGCTCTACCCATGACTCCCCATTTCGGATAGTATTTTGGCCATTATATCCAAGCCATGTCGCAGATAGAGAACTTCGAGTTCCAAGCCCTACTCCAATAGTTTGAGCAAAAGATGCATTCGCAGATAATAAAAATAAAATAAACAAGGTTACAAATACCTTATTTCCTCTGAGTACATGTTGAGCTCTCATGTGAAGTAGATTTAAATTAGCTAATAATAGGTATGCAACTTTACGGATAATGAAAACATAAAGTTACCATAAATATATTATTAGCTACCTAATTAGTAAGAATCAGGAGAAATTTGTACTAAACCAATCTTTGAGAGGATGGTTTTTTGGAAAATTTGAAGCCTCGAATTAATTGCAAACACTTTTTAGATGAATAATATGCAAATGAATATGTGTTTTGAGTCTAATCCTATCTATATAGAGGGAATTGTAGCATAAAATTATAAACCTCGCTCTTAATGTTTTGTAATAAAATCTCATTATCTGGATTATTGATAATTATATTAATCCAGTCAACTATATGTACCATATGGCTATCATTCATTCCACGAGTTGTAATTGCTGCAGTACCAACGCGAATACCTGAAGTTACAAACGGAGATTTGTCATCGAAAGGAACCATATTTTTATTCAAAGTAATGTGAGCAGCATTCAAAGCGTTCTCTGCTTTCTTGCCCGAAATATTCTTATTGTGAAGATCAATCAACATCAAATGATTATCTGTTCCGCCCGAAACAATTTCATATCCTCGATCTGTAAATGCTTTTGAAATTGCCTGCGCATTCTTCTTTACCTGAATTGAATAATTTTTAAATTCATCTGTTAGTGCTTCGCCAAATGCAACGGCTTTTGATGCAATCACATGTTCAAGTGGTCCGCCTTGAATGCCTGGAAAAACAGCAGCATCAATTAATGAACTCATCATTTTTATTTCACCCTTTGGAGTTTTTAATCCAAATGGATTTTCAAAATCTTTCCCCATTAAAATTATTCCGCCTCGAGGGCCACGCAAAGTTTTATGAGTGGTAGAAGTAACAAAATGGCAATGTGGTATTGGATCATTTAGTAAATCGCTCGCAATTAGACCTGCGGGGTGCGCCATATCGCACATTAAGAAAGCACCAACTTCATCTGCAATTTCACGGAAACGTTTGTAATCATAATCACGGGAATAAGCTGATGCGCCGCAGATAATTAATTTGGGTTTTACTTCTTTCGCTTTACGTTCCACTTCATCCATATTGATTAATCCCGTTTCCTTTTCAACACCATAAAAATGTGCCTGATAAAGTTTTCCAGAGGAAGCAACGGGTGAGCCATGTGTAAGATGCCCGCCATGCGAAAGATCTAA
>JBKJNS010000329.1:0-2539 GCA_046593455.1 Chitinophagales bacterium
ACATTCTCAATTACGGTGCTTCAAATGCAAACTACAATGTGAAGCCGCTCGACACCGCTTTGAACAGAGTAAAACTTTCGGCCCTATTTTTTATTCCTGTTCCCGGTCCAAAAATGATCTGGCAATTTGGTGAATTGGGTTACGACTATTCAATTAATTATAACGGTGGAAACACGGCAAACAAACCTATCAAGTGGGATTATTTTCAGGTGGGGCCACGCAAATGGTTGTATAATTTTTATGCTGCATTGAATGAATTGAAACGCGATAATCAGCTTTTTACGACGACGACTTTCACTCTTCTTGGTGGAAGTTTGAAAAAGAATTTACGACTGAACAGCGACACTTTAAACGTTGACATTATTGGCAACTTCGATTTAGTTGCCGGTTCACAGTATCCATATTTTCAGCATACAGGTTGGTGGTATGAATATTTTACAGGTGATTCACTTTATGTAAGTGATGTAAATGTTCAACTCACTTTAGATCCGGGTGAATACAGAATGTATTTCGATGTTAAACAGCAGCAACCCGATTTAGGAAATGTTGGTATTGATGAAATTGCGAATGCAAATGCTCTCAAGCTGTTTCAAAATTTTCCGAACCCTTGCAACAGTGTTACAACAATTGATTTTTATGTTGCAAGCGCAGACAGAACGATCTTGCAATTATTTGATTTGAATGGAAGATTAATCGAAACAATTACTGACAAAAATTTTAAGCCGGGATATTATACAGTTGATTTTCCGGTGAGTCAGCTAACAAACGGAACTTACTTTTTGAAATTAATTTCTAATGGAAAGGAAGAAGTAGTGAAGATGGAGGTGGTGAAATAATTTTTTAGAAATTTTATTTCCCCCAGATTACACAGATTTGCGCAGATTAAAATTTTAGAGAGTCAGCGAAAATCTGTCCCGAGAATTCGCATTCGCGTCAAGCTAAGATCATCGAAAAGCAATGCAGAGGAGCTTGTCCCATAGGGACAATATATCGGTAAAAACATACAGCACAAACCATGTGTCCCGTAGGGACGAAACATTGTTGCGTGCCTAAAGGCACGCTTTCTCCGCTGTCGCTTATTGATCTACCGATATCTAATCCCTATCCCATAGGGATCCCTTTGGGACGGGATTTTTGGTGGGCTATCAAACTTGTGGAATGCCTGCTTGGTAATAATTGTGTAAGGTTGCAATTTGATTTAGCTTGACGCTAATGCGAGAATTCGGGACCGTAGATTTTTTTCAGGATTTGCATCTCATCATTTTATAAATGTTGCGCCCCTATCCCAAAGGGATCCCTATGGGATAGGGGCGCAACTTTTTTTATTCCGGTTCCTTCAAAATATATCGTTCATCATATTCCACGTCAAACTTTCTTAAAAAATCACGGTACTCTTCCATAAAAGAAATTTTACGATGATGCCTTTCCTGATTTTCGATATAATTAATTACCGCTTTTAAATGTGAATGGCTATAGCTAAAAGCACCATACCCTTCCTGCCATCTGAATTTTGATTTGGTCAAATGATTATCGTTGATCCACTTTGATGAATCTCCTTTAATATCTCTCATCAAATCTGAAAGAGATTGATGAGGTCGCATCCCAATGAGAATATGAACATGATCAGGCATTCCATTGATCGAAATCAATTTGTGGTTATTGTTTTTCACAATTCCTGTCATGTATTTATAAAGATCATTTTTCCATTCAGGTTGAATTAATGCAACGCGAAATTGTACAGCGAAAATTAGTTGCAGATGAATTTGTGTGTAGGTGTTTGGCATAGAATATAATGTTTGAAACAAATTTAAAAAATCAATTCAATTGGGAATTTTTAAAATTAAATTTTCGATGTTGCGCCCCTACGGGGCGCCGCCGTTTATTTTGTTTAGTACTACCGATATTTAATCCCTATGGGATTTTTTTGCAGTAAGTTAATTATACGAAGAAGATCCCGTAGGGATTAAATATCGGTAGAAATATTAACGAGTGCAGCGGCGCCCCGCCCCAAAGGGATCCCTATGGGATAGGGGCGCAACATCACTGCTTCACACACTTCTTCACCACCACTCCATCATCAAAATAAAATTTCAGGAAATAAATTCCTTGAGCAAAATCTTTTACATCAATCTGTAATTCGTTGTGAAGCGGTTTTGGTGTGAATGATGTCACAGTGATTCCACTTTCATTTTCAATCTTTACCATTGAACAACCTTCATGGAAATTGCACCATAAGATTTCACTTACAGGGTTTGGAAAAATTTCCACTGTCTCATCAGATAAAAGATTTTCAATTCCCACAGGCCAAAAAACAAACGCATCAGATTGGTCGCTGCATCCGTTTGCATCAGTGATTTGTACCGCATAATAACCGCCCTGAACCGGAGTATATGTTTGTGAAGTTGCTCCCGCAATTATTGCAAGATTATTTATTGCACTTCCGAAATACCATTGATAAGTAGCAGCAGCAATTGATGAGTTGAGTGTAAATCCATCAGTAGTAATTACAGGCGTACCGGGATTTACTGTAACCACAATC
>JBKJNS010000179.1:0-4207 GCA_046593455.1 Chitinophagales bacterium
GTAGAAAATCGGGCGATCGGTCATGTGATATTGAGCGTAAGCAAATTTTTGAACAGCAAGTACAATTGAAATTACAAAGCCGATAAAGAAAGAAAGCAAACCAAGTGTACCAAATAAATGCATTGGTCGCTTACCGAACCGCGAAACAAAAGAGATGGAGAGCAAATCCAAAAAGCCATTGATAAAACGCTCCCATCCAAATTTTGTAATACCATATTTTCGTGGGTAATGAATTACTTCCTTCTCTGTAATTTTTGTGTAGCCCGCCCACTTCGCAATCATTGGAATGTAGCGGTGCATTTCGCCATACACCTCGATGTTCTTGATTACTTCGCCTCGGTAAGCTTTAAGTCCGCAATTGAAATCGTGTAAATGAATTCCGCTGATTGATCGTGTAACCCGATTAAATAGTTTTGAAGGAATTGTTTTTGAAAGCGGATCATGGCGCTGCTTTTTCCAGCCACTTACCAAATCAAATTTTTCTTCGGCAATCATTTTATACAATACAGGAATCTCATCGGGGCTATCCTGCATATCGGCGTCCATCGTAATTACAACATCGCCCTGCGCAATTTTAAAACCTTCATTGAGTCCTGCACTCTTCCCGTAATTTCTTCTGAATTTAATTGCTTTAATATTTCGGTTTGTTGCTGAAATATTTTCTATCACGTTCCACGAGGCATCTTTACTTCCGTCATCAACAAAAATTATTTCGTAGCTGAAATTATTTGCATCCATTACCCGGCAAATCCATGCAGTTAATTCAGTTAAAGATTCTTCTTCATTAAATAATGGGATTACTATAGAGAGTTGCATTGGTATTGTTTTTCCTTTCGATAAAATCAGTGTGACAAAATTGGTTGCTCAAAACATCCGCGTCCTGTCGTGCTGAGTTTATCGAACCACTTTAAAATTATTTCTTTAAGTCCCTTCGATAAACTCAGGGTGACAACTTGTTAGCGTTTTCCTTCACCTGACTTTCATTCTGAGTTTACCGAAGCATTTAAAATAAATTCTTAAAGCCTCTTCGATAAACTCGTGTGACAACTTGTTTACGTTTTTCTTCACCCGACTGTAATGCTGAGTTTATTGAAGCATTTAAATTTATTGTGGTTGCTGCAACTGGCTATTTTCTTTTCTCATAATTGCTGCAACAATCAATGAAAGTATTGCTCCAAAAATTGCTGTTCCGGCCAATACCCAAACCGACATCCAAACGGGTGTCATCATTTTTTTTGTCATCCCCATTGCCATTGAGATTTGATCATCACTCATTCCTTTATCAATCATACTCTGTTCAGTCATTTTTAAAATCTGCTCAATCATATCGGGCGCAATAAATGAAATCATGATGTAACTCGTAATCACACTAAACAATCCGGTTAGCATACAAAAAAGAAATCCGGTTGAAAATCCTTGTCCGAAGGTGATGTAGCCACCAAGGTCTTTATCGCGGCGATCCCTTACACAGAAAATAATACCTGCAAGTAGAATTACATACGATAACCAACTTACCGCCTGATTGAGGTATAGATTGGTTACGTACATGATAATTCCAAAAATGAATGATGCCAATGCGGTAATGATGGCATACTTAAGTGCTACGCTAAAAGCTGATTTTTGTGTTTCCATAAATTAAAGTTTTAAAAGTTGTGAGTGATTGTAAATGGCAATTGGTTTTCCTGTAAAAGTTTTTGAAATGAATGGAGTGTTAAATGATTTGGAGAAAATGTTTTCCTTTTTCAGCTCCCATTGTTCTTCCGAATCAAAAATAGTAAAATTGGCTGCAGCATTTTCTTGAAAAGAAACTTCAGGCAATCCTAAAATTTTTCTGGGTGATGAAGTTATTTTTTCAATCAGAATTTCAGTTTTCAAAATTCCCTTTAATGCTTCATTGGCTAAAGCAAAACAAGTTTGCAGGTTGATCATTCCGGCGGCGGCATATTCAAACTCTACATCTTTGCGCTCTGCATTCTGCGGCTGGTGCGATGAGGAGATTACATCAATCGTTCCATCAACCAATCCATCTTTTAATGCAGCAATATCATCTTGTGTTCGAAGTGGAGGAAATATTTTCAAATTCGAATCATAGTCTGCAATTGAAGAATCATCAAGAACCAAATGCACAGGATTTACACCCGCAGTTACTGTAATGTTTTTCTTTTTTGCTTCGCGAATTCTGCTCACCGCTTCTTTTGTAGAGATTGAACTGAAGTGCACACGAGAAGCAGTGTATTCGGCTAATTCAATATCACGAACCACCATCAAATCTTCGGCAAGCGAAGGAATTCCATTCAAACCAAACATCACACTTGAAGCGCCTTCATTCATTTGCCCTGCCGGCGCAACTGTTTCATCATGCGGATGACTGATGATTACACCATTAACTTTTTTCACATACAGCAAACCGCGCATCATTAACCCTGCAACCATAATTGGGTTGGGTGCATCGGAAAATGCAACTGCGCCTGCCTGTTGCATATCATAAATTTCTGCAAGTTCTTTTCCTTCTGCACCTTTTGTTACCGAACCTATGGGAAAAATATCTACAATGTTTCCCTTTGATTTATTGATGATGTATTCAACTAAAGATTTTGAATCAACTACCGGTTTTGTAGCGGGCAATAACGCAACGCCTGTGAAACCTCCGGCTGCGGCTGCTTTGGCTCCTGTTGAAATATCTTCTTTGTATTCAAAACCCGGATCACAGAAATTTGCAATCATATCAAACCAGCCGGCTGAAATAAATTTTCCTTCGGCATCAAATACTTCAACGTTATCATTTACATCAATGGGGTGTTTGATCTGTTTGATCAAACCGTTTTCAATTAAAATATCTTTTGTTTGTAGGTGGAACGGCGAGTTCTTATCGATGATGGTGGCAGCTTTTATCAGCAGCATCTATTTCCAGAGTTTGAGCAGCGCAATTTCAAGCGCTATGAATATGAGTGCGAAGATAATAGAAACCTTCCACAGCGGTAGTGCTAATTTTTGACCCGTAACAATCATTCCTAAATCGCGATCGGTATTTTGAATTACACTAATGTTAAGTGGCTGCGCCAAGTTTTTTAATTCTTCATTCGAAAGAAAACTTAAATCAGATTCCTTTCGATTGTAGTTCATTGCAAATACTGCGAGTTGCTGTTGTGCAGGATCTTGTAATGAATAAAATCCTGAAGCAACAATCTGCTGATCGAGGTAAACATTTATGCTGCTGCCCGATTTTCTTTGTGATGGAATAAACTCATTGTTGTTTCCTTTCAACCTCAAAACCGATTGATCATTTTTAAAATCAACATCAGCAGTTGCAAGATTCTGATTGCCGATTACAAAAGCATTTGCATTGGAATATGCTTTGGTAATTGCAATGTTATACATCATTGGTGCAAACAATGCATTGAGAGGAAGATCAGTAATATTTTTATCAAGCGGAACTGAAGAAAGATAAAACAATCCTTTTCCATAAAAATACTTTGCAAGAAAAGAAGACCCATCATTGTTTGTCAGTAGCAGTTCGGAATTTGTATTTGTTTTTTTACTAAAAACAAAACTGCTCTTGCTTTTGGGTAAAGAAAGGTTTTGAGAGAGGCGTTGAAATACGCTGCTGAAAATCTCATCTCTTGTATTCACTGTAGTAACTGTTCTTTCATTGTTAGTGTACGAATTGATGATATCAGCATTGATGCTTTGCAAAAAAGAATTGTAAGAATTGATATCACAACCTGCATTGGGAAACAAACAGACATTACCACCTTTTTCTAAAAATGTTTTTAGTTGTGAAGCAAGACCTGTAGAAATATTTTCAATTCCATTCAATATCACAAACTGATTTTTAAAAATATCGGAATAATTCAATTGATTGAAAGCAACATTTTTATAAATGAAAAAATTATTTGCGCCGAACAGCGCATTCAGGTAAGGATTCTCTGCCGCCTCATTAATCGCCATTACTCCCAGATTTTCTGCAACCAAAAAACTTACGAAATAATCATCATCAAAAGAAACCGGATGATCAATAAGAGAGAGTTCCGCTTTGTTCCAACCTTTATCAGTGATGGTGAAATTGAGCGTGTCCATTTTAATTCCGTTTGCATCAACAGAAAATTCACTTATCGCTTTTATCTGCTCATTTACTTTTAATGTTAACCTCCCTCCTTCAACCGGCTCATTCGATTTATTAATGATGCGCACCATCATTGTTGCAGAT
>JBKJNS010000516.1:0-3090 GCA_046593455.1 Chitinophagales bacterium
ATTCAAAAATCAACTTGATAGTATTGTAACTTATGTTTATTCCAATCCTGTTATAGAAACACATATTACAAGTAGGAATGAAGGAGGATGTGCTGGTACCACCGAATATACTGTGCAGACGTTAACCATGGATTTATCAAGTGGAGAGTTACCATATTATTTTGGATACTATTTGGAATCTTATATGAACTCTGAGTTTTTAAAATTGGACTACGGTTCGGGTTGTCAACCATTCACAATTCTAACCTTTGCAAGTGACACTGTTTCCTTGGGATATACTTCAGAGTACATTGATTCTATCACCCTCAATAATTCTACATTTTACAATGTATATTTCGATTCTAATTATTGCTCTAAAAACGTCGCAAATAAAGTTCTATCATTTTATCTTACTAAAGAAAAAGGAATTGTGGGCTTCAAAACGGATTCTTCAACATGGGTACTTCAATAAAAATTAACAAACTGCATTGCACATTCACTGTGTAACTCTACCAGCATCTTTTTTGCGAGCGAAATTCACTTCTTCATTCTAATGTTCAAATGTTCTGCATTCGAATAAAGAACTCAGAATCCCGATCAATCGGGAAACAAGCGAACTCAGAACATTAGACCATCCAACAACTGACAACGAACAACCATCAACCTGCAACCTTTTTTCCTCCACAAAATAATTTACATTTACGCTTTCTCACCGCAAAGTATTTAAACCAACGTATTATGCAACGCATCATTACCATTCTAACTTTTCTCCTTTTTCCTGCCATCCTCTTTGCACAAGAAAGCCACTGCGGCTCCACAGAAATGCAGAACAAACTTTACGAAAACAATCCGCAACTCCTCATCGATCAGCAAAAGCTCGATGCGTTTCTGCAAGATTGGGTTGCCACCCACCCCGCCGATTTGCGTGATGAAAGTCTGTACATTATCCCCATCGTATTCCATGTTATCCATGATTATGGAACCGAAAACATTAGCGATGCACAAGTGCGCGATGCAGTTCGCATACTCAATGAAGATTTCAGAAAACTAAATGCTGATACCTCAAGTATTGTAAGTGCATTCAAGGATGTTGCCGGTGATGTACAGTTTGAATTCCGCCTCGCTAACAAAACACCTGCAGGCACTTGCAGCAATGGCATTGAACACATTCATTCCCTTCAAACAAACATTGGTGACGATGGCAGCAAACTAAGCGGCTGGCCACGCGGCAACTACTTTAATGTATGGATTGTAAAAAGTATGGAACCCGGTGTTGCAGGATATGCATATCTGCCCGGTTCAGTATCGGCACCTTGGTTTGCAGGTGTTGATGGAGTAATTATTCTCAGCAATTATGTAGGAAGTATTGGCACCGGAAATTATGGAACAGCCCGCGCACTCACTCATGAGATTGGCCATTCTATGAATATGAATCATTGCTGGGGAAGCAACAACTCACCGGGTGTTGAATGCGGTGATGATGGCGTAAGTGATACCCCCGAAACAAAAGGATGGCAATCATGCAACTTGAATGGTAGCATTTGCAATTCACCGATTATCGAGAACGTTCAGAATTTTATGGAGTATTCTTTTTGCTCAAAAATGTTTACAGAACAACAGGGAGTATTGATGCGCAACTTAATCGCCCTCGAAACTGCGCAACGAAATAATTTATGGACGTCAACAAATTTAATTGCAACCGGAACCGATGATACAATCGAAACTGTTTGCACTCCTTATGTTGCAATCTACAGTTCACCTAAAATGGCATGTACCGGTTCTGCTGTAACCTTTCACGATATTTCGTGGAATGGCGATGCCGATACAAGAGCATGGGATTTTGGGGATGGAATTACATCTACAGAAAAAGATCCTATAATCACTTTCAATGCACCGGGTTGGAAAACAGTTTCGATCACTTTAGCGAATGAAGCCGGAACTGTTACTAAAACATTTGATAAATATATTCTCATAAGCGATGGCGGCACCGGCCAATACCAACCTTTGTATTGGGAGAGTTTTGAAAATGAAACCACCATCACCAATGATTGGGTGGTGCAAAACATTGAAGAGAATTCTTCTAAATGGGATAGGGTAAACTTTGCAGGGCACAACACATCCTCTTCAGTTCGACTTAACAATTTTAATAACATGAATGGAGATGTAGATAATTTAATTTCGCCTTCAGTCGATTTAAGTGCAGGCGGTAATACCTATCTTAATTTCTACTACAGTTGCGGTGCACATGCAACAGCACTTGACGAAATTGCAGATCAACTCACGGTATTTTCATCAACTAACTGCGGACAAACCTGGTTGCAGCGCGCCTATTATAAAAGTGCCGACCTCGCTAATGCCGGCTATTACAACTACGAATACGTTCCCGGCAGTGCTTCACCATGGAAAGGAAAATCAATATTACTTCCTTCATCACTCTATGTACCCAATGTTCGGTTCAAGTTTGAATACAAAACTAACGGACATGGAAATAATATTTACCTTGATGAAATAAATGTATCGGGCAATCCGGTTGGAATTCAAGATCCCTACGCATCAACATTTACACTTGCTGTAAATCCAAATCCTATAAATGAAACATCAGTGATCTTTATTACACAAAAATTTTCTGGCAACATCAATTTACGTGTGGTTGATTTGGAAGGAAGAACAGTTGCAACCATTTATGATGATTTTATGAGTGAAGGAGAACACAAAATAAATATGGGGAACAATTTAAACGGAAGAGCAGGAATGTTTTTTCTGGTAGCCAATGATGGTAATAGTATCTCAAGAATAAAATTGGTAGCTGAATAAACCACATCATCATTACTGCGGGCTTACATAAAATATGATCGAAGACCTCTCACTTCTTTTCAATAAATTTTTTCATAGCGAAAAAGCATCGGGGTTTGTTTTAATCTTTTGCATGTTGATCTCCATCATACTTGCAAACACAGCATTCAGTGATTCATACATTTCATTCTGGAATTTGCACATAGGCACCGATGCGAATAGCTTGCACCTCGATCATTCAATTCACCATTGGATCAATGATGGATTAATGACGATTTTCTTTCTGCTCGTAGGTCTTGAGATTGAGCGTGAACTTTA
>JBKJNS010000342.1:0-2571 GCA_046593455.1 Chitinophagales bacterium
GCAAGCAATTGCAAGTACTATAAGTTTTTTCTTTGCTTTGGTTTTTAGTTTTTAATTGTTTGAATAATTAATTGATTTCACCCTTAACCCTCTCCAATAGAGATGATCAGGAATGAATTTTTATTTTGCCTCCTGGCTTTGTTACTTTACTGCAATGAGGTCTACTTTATCGATTTGCGGCGGAGTAGAGAATAATTCAGATGCCTTTGCACCAAGCGCAATGGCAACTGCTCCGGTAAGATGTGCATCTCTTCCGTTCTCATCATCAAACGTATCGAAGATGCCATACTTACCATCTCCAATTTTTAGTGCGTACCATTGTTTGGTGCCCGGCTCTTGCTGCACGAGTCCTAATCCGCTTTTAAGAAAATTTTCTACATCAGATTCTTTTCCGGGCTTTGCCTGAAGTGTGACTAACAATGCTAATTTTTCCATGAGTTATTGTTTTTGTTTTGATTATTAATTAAAATTTAAAAGTGGCAACGCTGAATGAGCGTTGCCCTTTTGGTTATTATTCTATTATTTATTTTTGTTGTTCATCTCTTTTTTTATGGTTTTTATGACTCCTAATTGTTAGCGCGCTTGAGGAGGCACAAAGATGATAGGACAGTTTACGATGATACCAGCTGCATTAAGACCTCCAAGAGACGAATTGCGGGGTCCGGTTGTGTCTGCAGCTACAATGTAACCATCAGCGTACAGTTCAATAATATTGATAGGTGCAATCAATTCAAATTTATCAGTTGTAATTCTCACCTGATCGCCTGAAGCAATAGATGCATCAGTCCAAAGAACGGGATGAACATCCCATAGAGGGCTGTATAAGGCTGCATCACAAAAAGCACCAGGGTCATCTGCGTTCTCGCAGCCTGCCTGTTCTTGAAAAATGTTAAGTGGGTCACCTTCTCCTGCAACCGCAGAGCGAAGTCCTTGTCTGTTCGGATTGTTAACTCCCATAGGACCGTTGATAACAGGAATCAATGCTTCGCGTGCTGAACGAAATGATTTGTCATCACCGGGATTCGGTGCTGCATTCATGTTAGGCGCAAAAGTGTTGTCTTCTAATGCTGCAATATCATTGTCAGACGCTTCAGTGCTTGTATATAGAATCTGAAATCCCTCATAAAATCCTCGTGTTAACTTCATCTTCACTCTCATGTTAGGGATGTCCATGCTAATCACTTTATTATGTATACCAGTGCTATTAGAAAGGTGAGCGGCATCATAAACCACAACCCCATCAACTGTAAATAGAGGGCTATAAATAGCGTCACCTACTGAGCCGGGAACACTCGATGTATCAAGCGGAAACAAATCGGGTCCGGGAACTACATTTCTTACAGGAGAGAAATCAACATTACCTGAAAATTGCAAAACAGGAAAATTATTTGGATTCTTAGGTCCCGGATCATTAAGAACTATGGTTGCGTTCTGCACTGCAACAGTTCCCAAAGCATGAACCAGTTTAGGTGTCCAGTTGAGCCCCAATGCTATGGAAGTATCAACATCATTTGATTCAGTAATACAATAATAAACATCTCCACCGTTTGCATCCTTACCGCGATAAAGAGGCAGATAGCATGTTGCGTTTACTGTATCAACTTCGGTTGCACTTGCAAGAGAATTAGGCAACGAACGAATTCCGTGTGTAGCAAAAACGGTATCTATAATAGTTTCTTTTTTACAACTTGTAAATGATATTGAAGATACGGTAATCATAATAACTGATAAACAGATAGCTGCACTAATGCCCAATCCGTTAAGTTTAAATTGCTTCATAAGTTTTTTTTGATTTTGATTTGATTTTTTATTTTTTATTTTGAATGGAAAAATTTTTAAGATGATTTTTATCTGTAAGATGCCAATCCCGCAACAGAGGCGGGCAATCCCTCAACTTGTCCCATTGAACTAAGTGTACCATTAGCATTGCGAATGAATCCATCAATCTTACCTTCTCCTGCGGTTAAACAATAGAGGTAATTCCCGTCAGTGCTAATGAGTGCCATGTCAAGTGGTACATCATGAGTTGTACCTGCGATAGCATGAGATAATGTTAAATTACCTGCTCCATCAACAGAGTAGGCGGAAATATTATCGCTACCTGTGTTCGATACATATGCATAAGAGTGATTATTTATTTTTCCGATTACAAGCCAACACGCAGCCGTTTGCTGATTAGCCAATGGTCCGCTGATTTGTATTGAGTTCATATTATTTCCTCCAAGGAAGTAATAGGAAGTAACAGATGAAAGGTTTTCAGTTCCTTCTTCGGCATTACTTATTACTACATTTCTATTGCTCATGAAGTCAAACCCGAAAGGTGTTTTTCCGGCTGAAGGCAAGGACAAAGGTGCCGAAGCTAAGCCTCCGGTAACCATATAATAAGTAAGGCGGTTGGTACCCTTTTCAGTTACGAGTAACTGACTTCCATTCGGTCTGAAACTTATTTGCCCGGGTGCTGCACCGGTAGTGCTCAATGGTTGATCAGAACCTTGAATGTAGATCAGATTCCCGGCACCATCCATTGTGAAGCCAGCAATATTATCACTTCCGCTGTTCACCACGTAAACA
>JBKJNS010000491.1:0-2543 GCA_046593455.1 Chitinophagales bacterium
TTTGCGTACAACAATACTTGTTGGGTTTCCGGGTGAAACAGAAAATGATTTTGAGGAACTGAAAACTTTCATTACCAAAATAAAATTTGATCGCCTCGGTGTATTCACGTATTCGCATGAAGAGGGAACAAGCGGCTATGAATTGAAAGATGATGTGCCTGAAGAAACGAAACAAAAACGTGCTGCTGAACTAATGGCCATTCAGGAAGAAATTTCTGCTGAACTCAACCAGCAAAAAATCGAAAAAAAATTTCGCGTGCTCATTGATCGCAAAGAAGCCATGCCTGACGGCAGGCAGGGAAATTATTTTGTGGGCAGAACAGAATCCGATTCACCCGAAGTTGACAATGAAGTTTTGATTGAAGCGGAGAAAAACTATTTGCGAATGGGGGATTTTGCTGAAGTAAAAATTATTTCGGCTGAAGCATTTGATTTAATCGGAGAGTTGGTTTGAAGAAATTCTTGCAGGCCACTCAAAATTTTGAGGGGCTTTATTATTTATTCTTATAATTTTTAAACCGAAAAACTTTCACCGCAACCGCAGGTACGTGTTGCATTCGGATTTTATGGATAAAAATTGTTTTCTGCTAATTGTTTATTTCTTAATGAAAACATCCGTAGGTTTAACTTCTTAAAACAATTATTGCGATGATTGCCTTCTTAACTTCCTTTCTTTTTTTGTTATCAGGAATCACATTGATTAACTCAAACCCTGCTTCAATAAGTATTGTAACTATCAATGGCGATCACCCTGCAACACTGAAAACAACAAATGGTTGTTGGGATGTAAGCCATATCGTTATTAATCGTGGAGATGCATCACAAAACATTAATGGGTCTATTGGATATTTTTCTCATTCACCACTTACCTATAATGATACCATAGTAATTTCAAATACATTACCTGCTGTAATTATTGATGCGTCATTTCCTGATGTTGAAAACCAGGACTACCTTGGAAATAATGATGAGCGATATTTTACAGTTACAACCGCAGAATTTATTTATCTCTTTTCTACTGTACCAATGGGAGATGTATCTGCTGAAATAAAAAAAGTTGATTCATTTTCTACACCATCGCAATATGTGAAATCCTTCTATGATGGGAAGAATCAACTGCTTGTCGTAAGCAAACAAGATTCAGCGAGCTATTATTATACTTCTTATTCTGTGCCTGATTTTGTTTTCTCAAATCAAGTTTCGCAATATGTTAAGCCGGATATTATTGAAATGAGTGGAAGTTTATTGTATCTTATAGTTGGGGATTCTGCAGGAGAAAAAAAATTATTAACCCTTTATACAACATCACTTCAAATCAATTACAATGCAAATTTGCCAATGGCTGCTGAAAATACCAAAGCTGTAATTTATTCAGGAAACTATTATTATTTGATTGCAACTCCCGGAGATTCTATCACAAATATTATTCAGTTAAATGCAATTAATAAAGCATTCAACGTAATAAACTTATTTTCAAATTCGGGAATTAACAGTGTAACCAATTACTCCGAGTATCCTCCACAATTTTTATTGCAACCTTCAATTGATACTTCTTCTGCACAAGTAAACAGAAATCTATTGATGGTTGATGGTGTTCTTGGATTAGCCACTGATACTTTTCATATCAATAAGTCAATCCATTCTTTACATAGAAATACAAGCTATGGCTGGGGCCCTTATGTGTATTCTGTAATCATGGGTTGTAATGATAGTGCTTCAAAGGACAAAGTTTTTTTCTATCCGCCTTGGGGGCTCACCGACTTTGATTCGACAATAAGTAACATTACTCCATCCTGGTATGGTGAAGATTTCAGATGTTATATTAGCACTGAACAAATAGAAAAAAATCTTTCAATCGAAGTAAATCCAAATCCTGCTACAGATGCAGTTTTGATTCAGGTAAATCATTTGGCCACCGGAAAAACTTACAAGTTTGAAATCACGAATTTGGAAGGAAAAATTTTATGGAGCAGTGATATATTAACCAAGCAGGAATACCGCATACCTCTTCAGGATTTACCAAGTGGCGTTTTAATACTTCGTGTTGATGCTGGAACAAAAGTGGTGACTAAGAAAATTATCAAACAGTAATCAGTTAATCACACTGAAAAACTTTCACCACAACCGCAGGTGCGTGTTGCATTCGGATTTACGAAATGAAATCCTTTTCCGTTCAGTCCATCACTAAAATCCAATTCAGTTCCGCAGAGGTAGAGGAATGATTTTAAATCGCAGATGAGTTTCAATCCTTTGTCTTCAAATACCTGATCGTCTTTCTTCATCTCATCATCAAAATCCATTTGATAAGAAAGTCCAGAGCAACCTCCACCAACTACACTCACTCTTATAAACCAATTGTTTTGCAAACCTGTTTCTATTGCAAGTGCATCAACTTTTGTTTTTGCTTTTTCGCTTACTGTAATCATTGAAAAATTAAGATTTAAGATATAAGACGCAAGACCATTTTTTTTCTTATGTCTTACGTCCATAAATCATACGTCTATTTTAATGAACAACACTTTCTTTTAACTGTATCGGTTGCA
>JBKJNS010000473.1:0-4162 GCA_046593455.1 Chitinophagales bacterium
ATAAATCAACCACAACTCCACCGCTCACACCTTTTTTCCCAGAATGAAAATGTGCTCCCGTAATAGCACCGCTCAAACCATCGGCAACCACGTGATACCACATTGTATCCATCGCAGTATTCAATTTTACAACAGCAACTCCTAATGCAGAAGTAACTACAGCAGGAACTTCCTGTGTTCCGTCAATAGTTGCATCAAAGGCAAGTTTTGTATCGGTGATTACTTGTCCTCTTATTTCACCATTTGGATTGGCAGAAGTATGAATGTTGATGTAGATATTTCCTGCAAGTAAATCACTGAGATATAAAGCAGGATCAACTTCACCAACAATAGTATTTCCTGTTACCATTGAAGTTAAGTCTTCAACAACACCGCCGCTTACACCCGGAGCGCCCACATGAAAATGAGCACCGGTTATTGCACCGCTTAATCCCTGAACAACCACGTTGATCGTAATTGCCTTTTGGTTTTTGTAAAGATTAAATGAACCTAATCCATACGCCGAAATAACAACGGAAGGTACTTCCTGTGATCCGTCGAGCATGGCTGTATACTGATAATCTGTTTCGAGATAAATCTGTCCGCGAATTTCTCCACCCGGATTTAATGCAGTGTGAACGTTAAGATAATTACCACCACTGAGCATTGAAGAAATAAGATCGGTTGTTAATGCACTGCCTGAAATAGTGGCATTGATGTTATTTCCTGATACAAATGAAGTGAGGTCAACTACAACACCTCCGCTTGTACCAGCAGCACCTGAATGAATGTGTGCACCGGTTATAGCACCGCTTAATCCGTTTACACTGGCATGAATACATAGAGTATCACGCGTGGCATTTAAAACAAAACTTGACACGCCTAATCCGTTGGTTACTACAGATGGAATTTCCTGAGTGCCATCGAGTTTAGCCGATAAAGTAAGATTGCCGCTGAGATGATCTGCTTTTGCAATTTGAAAGGAAGCAAGCAAAATCAAAGAATAAGTAAATAGTTTTTTCATAAAGTTAGTTTTTAAAATGTGATAAAAAATTTGATAAGCCAAGTTACGAATGAATTGATCTTGTGGATTTTTGTAATTGCAATTAACCTTTATCTGTAATATGAAATTAATCTGATGCTGTATGCATTGCTCTCTATGATAGTTTGAAAAAAATGATTCCTCTTTACATTTTAATAAATTTTCAAAATAAATTCAATTGATATTGCAAATTCTCAATGCAACCTTTTACAAACAAATGACTGCAAATACTTGACATTGGCCATTGGCAGAGCGTATTTTTATATCGTTAAATTGTTCTGCCATGAAAATCAATTTACCAATTGGTGAACTTCGGCTTGATGATACCTGCCATGAGGATTGGGATAAAATGAATACTGTTGAACGTGGAAAATTTTGTAGCTCCTGCAAAAAAATTGTCCATGACTTCACACAAAAAAGCAAAGAAGAGATTATTGAGTTTTTTCGTTTGCGAAAATTTGAGAGTTCATGTGTGAGGGTGAAAGATGAAGTGCTTAATAAACCTTCTGTGGTTCTTCCGTTCACAAATGATTCAAGACTGCGTAGGAAACTTGCAAGGTTTGCTTATGCGTTGTATTTAATTTTTGGATCGCTGCTTTTTTCGTGTAATACTTATAATCAAAAGATTGTTGAAGAGAAAACAGAAATTGAATTGAGTAAAATTCAGCTTGCAGAAATTAATGTTCCTGAGGAGAAAAATGTATTTCAGGAATTTGAATTCATTTCACCGTCAATTACCACAGGTGATATGCGAACAGTTTTAAAAGAAAACTTTAACTCAACTATTGATACAATCGAGTTACCTGATATTATTATTAACTCATTATCGGTTACGCATTGCACATCAGTGGTGGGTTCAATATCATACATTGAATACATAGACGATCCGATAAATTTCGATTCCTTGAAACTAAATGATGGCGCTGGCGCATCAACCGAAAGTATTGTCAACCTACCTGAAGAACCTTCTCTCAAGATATTTCCCAACCCATCTCGTGGTGAGTTTCAAATTCAATACAAAACGATTTTGGAAGGATCAATGCAAATTGATGTGATCAATATCTCCGGGCAGATCATCCTACAAATTATTGCTGTTCCCAACCAATCAACAGGAGAATTTAGGGAGAGCGTAAACCTGAATGATGTAGCCGCAGGAATATATTTTGTAAGAATGCAAATCGGAGACAAATCATTGGTGCAGCAAGTAATCATTCAGCACTAATGATTTTGTTATGAAGAGTTAATATGCGTCTTCATTTTGTATTTACTTTCGCTGGAGTAAAAGTTATTCATGCAAGTCATTATCAATTTTTTCACTGATCTTCCTTCTCATCAGCGCACAATTATTCTTGCTTCAGGCTTTATGCTGATGTGGATGATTGAAAGTATTATTCCGCTCTTCAAATCTTTTTCGGGAAAAGCGCAACACACTTTTATCAATCTGTTTTTCACTTTCACTACGCTTGTTGTAAATTTTATTTTTGGTGTTTTGTTAGTAAAAGCTGCTGACTTTACTACAGCAAATCATTTTGGTTTACTCTATCTTTTTTCCTTACCGCTATTTTTGCATGCCATACTTGGTTTCATGCTGCTTGATTTAATCGGCGCTTATTTTATTCATTGGACGGAGCATAAAGTAAAATGGATGTGGAAGTTTCATATAATTCATCACACAGATCAGCAAATTAATACCTCCACTGCATTGCGGCATCATCCGGGTGAAAGTGTTTTTCGTGCAATGTTTTTAATTGCTGCTATTTTTATTGTGGGTACTCCTGTGTGGCTGGTATTTTTGTATCAAACATTTTCTGCTTTCTTTTCACAATTCAATCATGCAAACATTCATTTGCCAAAGTGGTTTGATAAAATGATTGAGTTAATTTTTGTTTCGCCCGATATGCATAAGGTGCATCACCATCAATACATGCCGCTTACCGATACAAACTATGGAAATATTTTTTCATTCTGGGATCGCATTTTCGGCACTTATGTGCATGTAAAAGATGCGAAGGAAGTGGAGTACGGACTTGATATTTATCCATTGCCAAAAGACAACAGTGATCTTGCAAAGTTGCTGCGAATTCCTTTCGAGCCATACATTCCTCCTGCGGGTTCTAAGTTTGGTGAGAAAGAAAAAGAAATTGTGGTTGAGGAAATGGTGTAAATTATTTTACATTCATTAACAAGATTTATTGAACCACGGATTTAATTTTAATGTTTAAATAATTCAATCAAAAAATTTATGAAGAACTATTACCAATTAGTTGCTGCAATTCTTGTAACAGCAGCCATCATTTTTTTTTATGAGAGTTGTAATGAAAACGTGAAAGCGACTTCGCAATCACAAAAAATTAAAGTGGAAGAAGCTAAAAGTCAAGCACCGTTTGTATTGAGCGATGAGTTTATGAAGTATTGGTACAGTGGCAAAGCTGAAGTTTCCTCATACCATTTAAAACAAGCGCGCTATGGAGAAATACATGATGGCAATGCTGTATTGATTTTTGTGACGGAAGACTTATCCAAATCAAAGCAAGTGAAACTCGATCATCCTGAAAATGCAGGCGCCGATAAACTGCCGATTATGAAAATGAATATGATGAAGAAATTCAACACCGGAATTTATCCTTACTCAATGATGCTTTCAGTTTTTAAACCGGTTGATATCAATAACGAATTGCATGCAGTAAAAGAAACTGCAACCGTACAGGAATGGTGCGGCAATGCATTTGCTCAGCTTAACCTGCGTGATAGAAAAAATGTAGTAACGGTAAATTCATATTTTGAAAATGAAGGCGATGAACAATTTTCATTCAACACTTCATGGCTTGAAGATGAACTCTGGAATCTTATCCGCATTGCACCTGATCATTTGCCAACCGGTAATCAAACTATTTTACCGGGATTCTTTTTTACACGCCTCACTCATGTGTCATTGAAATTACAAACTGCTTCACTATCACTCATCGAAGAAAATGGTGCAATGAAATACACAATGGATGTATCTGCAGAACAACATACACTCATCATTCATTTCCAAAAAGAATTTCCGCATCGCATACTGGCATGGGAAGAAACTTTTCCCGGCTTTGATGGAAAACTTTTAACTACCACTGCTGTGCTTAACAAAACAATCATCTCTGA
>JBKJNS010000211.1:0-3271 GCA_046593455.1 Chitinophagales bacterium
GCAATGGATGTTGATGGCTTCTTAAAAGTTTTGGCTGATGAATCGACTGACGAAATTTTGGGTGTGCACATTATTGGTGCGCGCGCCGCCGATGTAATTGGCGAAGCAGTAGTGGCAATGGAATTCCGAGCAAGTGCTGAAGACATTGCGCGCATCTCACACGCACACCCAACTTACACCGAAGCATTTAAAGAAGCGTGCTTGATGGCAACGGAAAACAGGGCGATTCATCTTTGAACTACCGATCTGTATCTTATCTTTCGCAAAACATTTTCAACTTTCTTACATCATGAAACACATCATTCTCGCTTCACTGGTTGTGCTCCTTTTTTCCTGCAAACAAAATTCGACTCAGCAGTCACGAATGCCGAAACAATATTCCGTTGAGCAATTCTATAAAAACATCAAGGTAACTTCCGGTACAATTTCAACTGATGATTTAAGAATACTTTTCAGCAGTGATGAAAGCGGCATTTACAACGGCTATGAAATTGATCTTTCGTCAGGAGCGCAAAAGCCACTCACCAATTCTGCTACCGAATCTATTTTCATCAGTGATTATGTTCCCGGCTCAGGGAATATCATTTACACTTCGGATAGCGGAGGCAATGAAAATTATCATCTGTTCCTGCGAAACATCAATGGCAGCACTAAAGATTTAACGCCCGGTTCTAAAATCACCAATAGCTTTTGGGGATGGAACCGTGATGGCAGCGCCATGTATTTTACTTCCAATAAGCGTGATGCGCGCTACTTCGATTTTTATAAGATGGATACGGCAACATGGCAACCGCAACTTTTTTACAAGAATGAAAAAGGATGGGATCTGAATGCGATTTCTGCAAATGAAAATTACCTGTTGCTTGGTGAGAACATCACCTCATCATTCTCCAATCTTTATCTCGTTGATCGAAAAGAAAATTCAACGATCAAAATAAATACTGACAGCTCAGAGTCACTCAACTACGGAATTCAATTTTCACTTGACAACAAAAGTTTTTATTACCTAACTGATGAAGGTGGCGAATTTCAGCACGTAATGAAATACGATTTAGAAAATGCTAAAAACGAAAAATACTATGGCGCTGATTGGGATGTGATGTACATGTATCTCTCAAGAAATGAAAAGTATCATGTGATTGGAGTGAATGAAGATGGCAGAAATAAAATTTTTGTGTTCGATCATCAAAGCGGGAAGCAGATTGATTTCCCCAAAATTGCTGACGGCGATATTCAGAGTGCGAATATTTCTCAAAGCGAAAATAAGATGGCGATACAGGTGGGTAGTTCAACATCCCCTGCAAATTTGTATGTGTATGATTTCAACTCGAAAGAATTGAAACAACTCACTCATTCGCTTAACACCGAAATAAATCCCGATGATCTGGTGGCAGCAGAAGTGGTGCGATATAAATCATTTGACGGTCTCGAAATCCCCGGCATCTATTACAAGCCCATGCAAGCAAGCGAGACAAATAAGGTACCTGCGATCGTGTTGGTTCATGGCGGACCTGGTGGGCAATCGCGCGTAGGGTACTCATCCATGATTCAGTATTTCGTAAATCAGGGTTATGCAGTACTCGCTGTTAATAATCGCGGAAGCAGTGGCTATGGAAAAACTTTTTACAACATGGATAATCGCGATCAGGGAAATAAGGATTTGAATGATTGTATCTGGGGAAAGAAATTTTTGCAATCGCAAAACTACATTGACTCATCAGCGATAGGAATAATGGGCGGTTCTTATGGTGGCTACATGGTACTCGCTGCATTGTGTTTTAAACCCAATGAATTCAAGGTGGGTGTTGATTTATTCGGCGTTTCAAATTGGATGCGTACGCTTCGGTCATTCCCTCCTTATTGGGAATCATTTGTCCATGCCTTTTTCGTAAAAGTGGGTGATCCGAACACCGAAGATTCTGTTCGACTGAAAAATTTTTCTCCCTTGCTTCATGCAACAAATATTACGAAACCATTGATCGTTTTACAGGGAGAAAATGATGTTCGCGTACTGAAAATAGAAAGTGATCAGATTGTGGAAGCAGTGAAGAAAAATAATGTGCCCGTAGAATATGTGGTATTCCCCGATGAAGGTCATGGGTTCTTAAAGAAGGAAAATGAAATTAAGGGCGATGAACGGATCAAACAATTTCTTGATCGTTACCTTAAAGCGAGTGGCACGCCGGCAACTTCAGCTAAATAATTTGAAAGCATTTCAATTTTTGATTTCCCATTAGCGCAAATGTCTGCTTGTGCTTTTTGATTTGTTTAATAACGTTCCAATGCGCGATACCTCTTTCATTACTAAACCAAAGCAATTGCTTAAAGTTTAAAATTGATTTCCTTACTATAATTCAATCATCTCCTTAAACTTTTCCAGTGTTGCTAAATTGATTTTTGGAAACGGAATGTTGTTCAAAATTCGGAAATGCCTGTCGTTGCTGATGAGCATATCGGCATTAGAGGTAAAAGCGCAATCAACAAATTTGTTGTCATCTGTATCAATACTTATTAAATCAAGTTTGAAATAAACATTGATCAAAAAAACATTTTCAAGATTTAGTAAAGTACGAATCACATTCAGTGCAGTTCTTCTCCCCAACTTATCTGTGAGTTTTTCTTCATACTCCATGAGAATTTCATTGGTAATGTAAACTTCAATTTTACCATTGATGATAAGCTGATACAACCAATGATATTTCGAAAATTCGGAAATAGATACGATAGGCACATTGGTATCAACTACACATTTCATTTCAATCTTCATTCAACCATTGATCCATCACATCATTCGAAAGTTCCTTCTCAATCCATGCTTTATTTGCAACATCAATGGATTTACGCGCATAGAAGTGTGCCAGCTCACGGCGGAGTTCTGCAATTTCTTTTTCCGATAAATTGGTAGCGAATAATTTCAGCAGTTCTAATTGAACGTTGGAAAGTGGTTCTGTTTTAAGATCATTCATTTTGCAATTCTTTACCAATCAAATTTAGAAATTTTTTTTTGAATGCGGATAAGCATTTCTAATTGCACATTTGCTATCTTTATTTTCTCATGTCACAATCACAAACCGACCAAAGTTATTTTGAACTCACCAGTGAGTTTATTCAACATACCTCGCAAAATATTTTTCTTACCGGAAAAGCAGGCACCGGTAAAACAACTTTTCTAAAACACATAAAAGAAAAGTGCGGTAAAAAATTAGTTGTGGTGGCGCCTACCGGAGTTGCCGCCATCAATGCCGGCGGAGTAACAGCGCATTCATTTTTC
>JBKJNS010000247.1:0-3193 GCA_046593455.1 Chitinophagales bacterium
TTCTGATAATGGATGTATACGAATTGATTCTGTAACTATTAATGTAAGATGGGATGCATTGGTAGTTTTACCTGCATCAGGAGAAAATGCTGAAGGTAAAACTACCAATGCATCCCATCTTACATTAATAGTTACAGAATCAATTCGTATACATCCATTATCAGAAACCACCGTAACATAATATACAATTGTGTCCTGAGGCTGAACCGATGTAGGTGTTGAACTATTAGGATCTGTAAGATAAGTTGATGGAAACCAATTGTAGCTGTTTCCACCTGTAACTGTTAAGTCAACATTATTACCCAAATAAATTGTTGTATCAGGATATGGTGTTATCACTACTGAAGGAATATCATAAACATTAATTGTAACAGTTGCTGCATCAGTGCATCCAAATGAATTAAATACCGAAACAGTATAGGTTGTTGTTTGATCAACAATAGCAACGGGATTAGCAATGTCTGGATCACTTAACCCATCAACAGGTGACCATGAGTAAGTAATCCCACCCGAAGCCAATAAATTAACCGGTGTATTTGGACAAACTGTAACATCATCAGATACACTTGCGGTTGGTGATGGATTTACTGTAACGATTACATCATCACTTGAAGAAAAACAAGCATTGTCAGCAAATACAGTATAGGTTGTTGTTGAAGATGGTGATGCCAATGGGTTTGAACAATTGTCACAACTTAATCCTGTTGATGGTGTCCACGTAAATGAGTTTCCGTTAGTTGCGTTAAGTTGTATAGACTGCCCTTCACAAATTGAAACATCGGGGCCGGCATTTACAGGTAGCGGGTTATCGACAATGATTGTTACAGTATCATAAGCTGTGCAATTTCCCAAGGTGCTTGAAACAATATAGTCAGTGGTGACTGAAGGTGTTGCAATTGGATCTTTACAAACCGTGCAACTCAATCCAATGGCTGGTGTCCACAACCAGGCACCTCCAACAGCACCTTGTGCATGTAGCTGAATACTTTCTCCTACACAGATAGTTGTATCTGGTCCGCCAAGAGTATGAAATTCATCATAGATATAAATCGTTGCACTGTCATAAGGCTCTGTTGAACAAGCAAGAAATAAATAAATGGTAACTGATTCTTGCCCTTCGGTAATTCCATCTACAACTGCTGTAAGCACAATTTTTCCTTGATCATCGCCTGGTAAAATCTGAAGACTATCAGGGAACGGAATATAGTCAGCACCAGAAGTTGCCGTACCGCTAATTGAATAATAAATAGTTACAGTATCAGTTGCGTCATTAGAAAGAAAAAAATCAAACTGGCCGTCAAAACATCCTTCAACAATACCTGGCTGATTGGTATCTGGATCAACGTAAGGCGCTTGTATTTGAACCGATGTGCTGCTTGAGTTTAAACTTCCCGCTTGAATCCAAACACCGGAATCAAGTACTCCATCAGATGCATCTGCAACGGCAAGTTTAAGATGATAAGTTTCACATGGCACTACTGCTGTTCTTGCAGTTAATACTGTAGTAAAACCATCATACTCTAAAGTTGTTGTATTATAATCTGTAGGGCAATTGTAACTGCCAGGACAAGAAAAATTATTAGGGTCGTTGCAGATATAATAAGGCGAACCATTCAAACAATTCACTGTATTAATCGCAACGGGGTTACTTGTGTTCGGTACCAATGCAATATTCTTTGAACCAATAATTCCAGGGCCTGAAATTAAAAATGCAAAGACATCATTGAATGAGGTGTTCACCCACTCAGTATATTCATCAGATCCAAATGAGTAATTAAATTTTACTGAATCACCTAATACGGTGAGATCAAATTCAAGCACGCATGCATCATGTGTTGGGAAGGCAGAAATATCATCAAGATCAGCGTCACCCGGCGTTTGAAAATCTGTTGTAATTCCACTTGAAATATTAGGGCCAACCATGTTAGTAATATCACCGCAGGCGAGCACAATACCAGAGTCGAGTCCTATGTTACAATTTTGTCCATTGAAACCTCCCCATCCACCATCGGCGCAAACAAGCGTAACGTTTGAGATGGTAACTCCGCTTCCAACTAATGATTGAGCAAGTTCTTCAGCAGAACCAATGGTACTAACTTCAAGTTGTGCTATTGAAAATTTTGGAATAAAAAACAAAATGGATATAGAAAAAAATACAAGTAAAGTGTTTTTCATCTGACTGTGTTTAATAATTGAGCACCGAAAATACAGTAGGAAGGGCAGAAATACAAACTTGTGTATTAATAGTTTTAACATTGATAACGCTTCAAATTTATTGTGCTGCATTTTTTCTTTTAAAAATTTTTACAAAATCATTAAATGCCATAGCAATTTCAGGTGAGATTTTAAAATAGAACAGAAAGAAAATAAAGACAATGCTTGGTATTAAAGTTTGATAAATACCATTGATCCAAATATTTTTTGTTACAGGAAGCAGCAGATAAATTATTAAACATGCTAACAAAAGAACCGAAGCTTTGAGAGTGTTAACTCCAAATGGTTGCAGCTTGTATTTATAATAAAGAAAAATCATTCGAATTACGTTGTAGCAGAAAAGTGAAATAGCAACCGCGGCCGCACATCCTTCAACACCATAAAGTGGAATCAATAAATAATTACTAATGGTTGCAATAATGATGAGAAAAAGATTGGTGATCAAATTCACTTTTACATGTTTTGAATAAAGAATGATCTCACCATTAATTCCTGTTGCAAGGTCAAATAGTTTTCCAATTCCAACAATCAGAATTGCCCACTTTGCTCCCTGATAAGTTGCTGGTAGAAAACTCAAAAGCAAATCTGTATTGATCCAGATTAATAAAAAAATAAAACCACCAACGAGGAGTTGGTTCAATGCCGTTTGAGAATAAAGTTGCTGCAATTTTATTTTATCATCACGCTTCCATGCGTCAGCAACAATTGGTATCGCAACCTGATTCATTGTTCTTCCGGGAATTTGAAAGAGCGTGCCCACAAAAAATGCGATTGAATAAACTCCTGTGCTTGTTAAGCCTGCTAAACCGCTTAGCATAATCACATCAATATTTGAAGTGTAAACCGCGGCAATGCTGGCTGCAAAAACAAATAAACTATAACGCATTAACTGCCTCACTTGCGGCTTCTCTTCAAAATTAATTTTTGAAAAAATGAAAAGTTGTTTTAAAAAACCAACATAAAAAACAATTGCAATTAG
>JBKJNS010000262.1:0-3213 GCA_046593455.1 Chitinophagales bacterium
GCAACATTTGAAATTCAGCTTTACAACCGTTGGGGGCAACTTGTTTTTTCATCCAATAATGTTGATACAGTCTGGAATGGAAAGTTCAATGGTGCCGATCAACCTGTGGGAGTTTATGTATGGCATTTGAAAGCAAGTTTAAACGACGGGACTCTAATTGAACGAAACGGGAATGTTACGCTCGTGAGATAATATTTCATTTGCTGTTTCACCTTCAATACTTCGAATGATTTTCACTAACCCTTTTCTTCAACGAACCAATCAACAACTTAAAGACGGGCATGCGCGCGATCTCATTATTATTTTTTCCATTCAGGGATTTGCTTTACTCACTTCACTGGGCATAAGTTTAATAGTTACCAATCTGCTGGGCGCAGCTGCTTATGGCGCATATAGTTTTGGATTTTCTGCAGTGAATCTACTTGCTGTTTTCTGTTGCATGGGATATGAACAGTTAGCATTAAAAGAAGTACCGGCATTAAGAACTCAAGGGAAAACAAATTTTATCCGCGGATATTTTTTGTACTCAATCCGCAAAGTTGCAATAGCATCTGTGCTTGCTTCAATAGTATTATTCGCTTTTAGCTTTTGGTTTCGAAAACCTGCCGATGATTTATTGCGTTATGGATTATGGTTCGCAATTCCTGTACTTCCACTGATTGCATTGATCAATTTGCGGCTATCATGGTTGCGTAGTTTTCATTTCAATGCACTCAGTCAAATACCTGATAAAGTAATTCGCCCTGCATTCTTTCTGGTAACATTACTCGTCTGTTATTTTTTATGGAAGGAAGAAATGAATGTGACCATTATAATTCTCCTTAGCGGAACAAGTATTGTAATTGCTTTTATTACTTCACAATTATTTGTTGCAAATAAAATTGGAAATACTGTAGCAGGAATTCCTCCTGCTTATGACAGAATGAATTGGACAAAAGTTGCGTTCTCACTTTTGCTTGTAAACGGAATGTATTTCTACCTCAGTCAGATTCAGATTCTGGCATTGGGAAGTTTGAAAGGCGCAAAAGAAACAGGAGTGTTTGCCATCGCATCTCGATTATCTGATCTCGAAGGATACATGCTTTTTGCAATGAATGTTGTGCTTGCTCCAATGATTTCTAAATTATTTGCGGAAAACAAAATTCAGGAATTACAAAAATTAATCACCAGCAGTTTAAGAATTGGTTTCATCTTTTCATTGCCCATCATCCTCTGCTTTCTCATATTCCCTTCATTTTTTCTTGGATTTTTTGGTGATGAATTTGGAGAAGGAAAATTTGCACTCATACTGCTTACACTTTCACAAGTTGTAAACTTTGCGACAGGTTCGGTTGGATATTTATTAACCATGACTGGAAATCAATCAACAGCAATCTTGTTATTGATCATTGCTTCACTGCTAACAACTTTACTCTGCATTCTGCTAATTCCAGCACTCGGTGTAAATGGTGCCGCCATTTCGGCGGCAGTAAATAATGTTGTTTTAAATGTGCTGATGGCGATTGCAGTAAAAAGGAAAATCGGAATTAATGCAACGCTTTTAAATTTTAGATGATGGCGATTGCAAAACCAAATTTTTTTGTGGTAGGTGCACCTAAGAGTGGAACAACATCTGTATATATTTATTTAAGCCAGCATCCACAAGTTTTCGTTCCAAGAAAAAAAGAACTTAATTATTTCTGTACCGATCTGCATTTTAATTATCCGCTGTTGAGTGAACAGCAGTTCATGAGTTATTATGAAGGTGTAAAAGATGAAAGTGCAATTGGTGAAATTTCTGTGTGGAACTTATTCTCAAAAGATGCTGCACAGAAAATATTTGACTTTAATCCCGAATCAAAAATTATTATCATGCTTCGCAATCCTGTTGAGATGATGTATGTGTTGCACAGCAATCATCTTTACAGTGGCAATGAAACCATTACAGATTTTAAAGATGCGCTCGAAGCTGAAGAAGCAAGAATGAAGGGAGCGCAAATTCCAAAAAATATCCGTTGTCCAAAAGAAGGATTACAGTACCGTGATGTCGCAAAATATGCTGAGCAGGTTGAGCGCTTTTTTAAAACCTTTGGGAGAGAAAATGTGAAAGTGATTTTGTTTGATGATTTTATTGGAGAAACTGAAAAGAGTTTCAAAGAAATTCTGACCTATTTAAAGGTGGATGAGAATTTTCTTCCCGACTTAAAACCTTACAATGTTAGCAAAACAACCAGAAGTAATTTCTTAAAACAACTAACTACCAATCCGCCTTCGCTCATTAAACGAATCGGAAAAATATTTTTCCCTCACCAAACAAAACGGAGAGACTGGTTGATGATAAAGTTGTGGAAACTAAATTCAAAAAAGTTAGAACGAAGAAAGATGGATGAAAGATTAAGAGAAAAACTCATTTTAGAATTTACACCTGAGATCAACGAATTACAAAAAGTGATTGAGAAAGATTTATCTCATTGGCTTTTGTGATTCAGCATTTCCTCATACAACGAAGAAATTAATTTCCCAACCACTTCCATCGAAAATTTTTGTTTTACATAATCTTTCAATTTCTGCGCATCAAATTCTTTGTGATGCTCATACATCCACTTTAGCGCTTCTTCAAGTATGGCTGGATTGTTTACTTCAATCAACCTTCCAATTTCTTCGGTAATAAATTCTTCGGGCCCGCCGCAACGAGTGCTGATAACCGGTTTACCGCAAGCTAATGCTTCGGCAGCCGACATAGAAAATGTTTCCGACAAACTGTTTACTACCAGAAAAGAAGAATTAAAAAGCATTTCATAAACAGCATCATTTGAAAGGTAATCGTGAAAAAATATTTTATTGTTAAGCAATCTGGTTTCAATGGCTTTGCTCATCAGTGAATCATCTTTGATCGGTCTTATTATATGCAGTGTCGCCATGGGAATTTGAAGGTGAATGTTTCCAAATGTTTCTATTAATCCCGCTATATTTTTTCTTCCATCAGTTAATCCTGCAATAGCAATGATCCTGACTTCATCACCTAAAGAAATGGTAGTCTTATTTTCCTTCACAAAAATTACATTGGGAACAATTCTGTAATTACCATGGAATCCAAAATCATCCATTGCTTTCTCCAAAGTTTTAGAAACGGCGGTTACAAATTTTGCGCTGCGCGAAACGTATTGTGCAAACCATTTTTTAGGTGGTAGAAGAACAGGTAAATCATGAACGAAATGGCTCGAATGTTCTGTG
>JBKJNS010000095.1:0-9660 GCA_046593455.1 Chitinophagales bacterium
CCCGAGGCAAACCTCCTGTAATATCACCTCGAAGTTTAGCAAGTGTTCTTGGGATTTTTACAAGGATCATTCCTGCTTCAACATCTTCCCCTGTTTCGACATCAATGTGTGAACCTACAGGAAGATGTTGAAGCAGGAATGATCCTTGTAAAAATCCCAAGAACACTTGCTAAACTTCGTGGTGATATTACAGGAGGTTTGCCTCGCGTTACAGAACTTTTCGAAGCACGTAACCCTTCAAACCCGGCAGTAGTTTCTGAGATTGATGGTGTTGTTGCTTTTGGCGGAGTTAAGCGTGGAAACAGAGAAGTTGTTGTTACCTCAAAAGATGGTGATGAACATAAATATCTTGTTCCTCTTTCTAAATTATTCCTTGTTGCTGATGGTGATTTTATTCGTGCAGGTGCTCCAATGAGCGATGGTGCAATTACCCCAAATGATATTTTATCTATCAAAGGTATCAATGCTGTTCAGGCATATATGGTGAATGAAATTCAGGAAGTTTATCGACTTCAAGGTGTGCGCATCAATGACAAACACATTGAAGTTATTGTTAGACAAATGATGAGAAAAGTTCACATTGCAGATCCCGGAGATACAATTTTCCTTGAAGGAGAACCGGTTGATAAAATTGAAGTTCTTGAAGAGAATGAAAATATTTTTGACAAGAAAGTTGTAACAGATGCAGGCAATTCACCGAACCTTAAGGTTGGTCAAATTGTAACCTTGCGCCAAGTTCGCGAAGAGAATTCACTATTGAGAAGAAGTGATAAAAAACTTGTTCAATTCCGTGATGCAAATGCTGCAACTGCAACACCAATGTTGCAAGGTATCACACGTGCATCGCTCGGAACGCAAAGTTGGATTTCGGCTGCTTCTTTCCAAGAGACAACAAAAGTTTTAAGCACTGCATCAATCAATGCAAAAACTGACAGACTGATGGGGTTAAAGGAAAACGTAATTGTTGGCCACTTGATTCCTGCCGGAACCGGAATGCGTGAGTATGAAAATATTGTGGTAGGAAGTAAGGAAGAATATGATAAACTTCTTGCATCTAAGAAGGAGTTGTTGGAAGGATTACCTTCATTAGATGAATAATCTTTTCGTTTTTAATTCTTAAAAATTCAAAGCCGTCTCAACAATGAGGCGGCTTTTTTAGTTGTACTTTTGAGCAGTAAAAAAATATTATGGCACAAAAAGAAAATAATAATCCGCAGAACCAATTGAACATAGAATTAACTGATGAAATTGCTGATGGAACTTATTCTAACCTCGCAGTTATCACTCATAGTAATCAAGAATTTGTTCTTGATTTTATTAAGGTTATGCCCGGCGTTCCTAAAGCAAAAGTGAAATCGAGAATCATACTTACACCACAGCATGCAAAAAGATTTTTAAAAGCGTTAACTGAGAATGTAAAAAAGTTTGAAGCCATGCATGGTGAAATTGCTGAAGCAGAACAGATCAATGTTCCTTTCAACTTTGGAGGACCAACAGCTGAAGCTTGATGCTTTAATTTTAATTCTAAAAGTATTGATCGTTATTTCCGCTACTTGTTTCGTTCCAAAAAATTAAAAAATAAATTTAATACCGCTGCAATAATAGGTAGCGGTATTTCGGGTATTGCATGTGCGATAAGACTTTCACAACTTGGCTATAAAGTTGAAGTTTTTGAGAGCAACACACAAGCTGGTGGTAAGATTTCAGAAATCGAAAAGGACGGATTCAGATTTGATTCGGGACCCTCATTACTTACACTACCGGAATTAATAGATGAGCTATTCTTTTGTTGTAATAAGAACCCACGGGAATATTTTAATTACAACAAACTCGAAATTATTTGTAAGTATTTTTATAATGATGGTACAACATTAAAAGCATTTTCTTCTCCCGTTAAATTTGCCGATGAAGCTGAAAGAGTTATCGGTGAGCCCTCAAAAAAAATATTACGGTATCTTAATAGAAGTAAAAAATTGTTTGATGTTGTTGAGCCGGTATTCCTTCAACGCTCATTGCATAGACTTTCAACTTACTTTGTAAAACCCGCATGGCATGCATTCATAAATCTTTACAAACTTGACAGCGGCAGCACTTTACACAATAGAAATAAATCAGAATTTTCTTCATCCAAAATTGTCCAGCTCTTTGACCGTTATGCAACTTATAATGGTTCAGATCCATTTCTTGCGCCTGCGACTTTAAAAGTGATTCCGCATCTTGAATATAATCTTGGCGCCTATTTTCCTGTTAATGGAATGCGTTCAATAATTACTTCTCTTCAAGAACTTGCTGAAGAATCGGGAGTAGCTTTTCATTTCAATTCAGTAGTTGAAGAAATTATTGTTTCAAATAATTCTGCAACCGGAATTAAATTTAAAAATTCTGCAGGCGCTTCAATTGAAAAGTTCGACGTTGTGGTAAGCAACATGGATGTTGTAAACACGTATCGAAAACTTTTGCCCGAAAAGAATAATATCAAGCAGATCGAAAAGCAACCGAGATCAACTTCTGCTTTGGTTTTTTATTGGGGAATAAAAAAAGAGTTCAGCGAATTGGAACTCCACAATATTTTATTCTCATCTGATTATAAAAAAGAATTTGAATTTCTAACTCATAAAAAAGAAATCTATAATGACCCAACCATCTACATCAATATTTCTTCGAAAGAAAAAAAAGATGATGCGCCTGTGGGTTGCGAGAATTGGTTTGTGATGATCAATGCACCGCATATTGCAGGGCAAAACTGGGATCAAATAATTCAGCAGACAAGAAAAAATATTATTAAGAAAATTTCGACTTCACTTAATATTGATGTGGAGCAGTTGATTATTTCTGAAATGATTCTTGATCCCCGCGATATTGAATCGCAAACTTCTTCCTTCCTCGGTTCACTTTATGGTTCAAGTTCTAACAATCGTTTCGCTGCATTTCTGAGGCATAAAAATTTTTCTTCTACTATCAAAAATCTTTATTTCTGTGGTGGAAGTGTTCACCCCGGCGGAGGAATTCCTTTATGTTTAATGTCGGCAAAAATTGTAGCTGAAATGATTTCTAAAAAGAAGAATTAAAAATTTGCAATTAATTATCTACTACAGCAAATTGCAAAACACGTGTTGAAGTGTTTGTTATTACAATAACAGAATACATTCCTGCAAAAAGATTTGACGTGTTGATTCTTATTAAACCGGAACTGTTAATGGAGTATTTGAAATCGTGAACTTCTTTGCCCAGCAAATCAAAAATAATAATTGATTCAATTTTATTTCCTGTAGCAAATTGTATGATGTTTGTAAAGTCATGAGCGGGATTGGGAAATATTTGAAATTCAGTTTTCCCTTCAATGTCTGGTGCCGTGGAGGCAATAGAAGGATCAAGAAATACTTTATAGACTTTATTGCTCCCTTTAGTTATGCCTTCGTTCCCTGAAGAACTTACCAAACCGCCATAGATGTAACCAAGCAAAGCGGACTTGTTTAAACTTGAAAGTTTAATTACGCCATTTGAATAATGAGGAACAGATTGATTTAAAAAAAACTCAGCATTGGCACCGCCCAATTCAGGAAATTTTGTTGGAAGAATTATTTCTTCACTCGTTCCATTTGAATGTTGAATTAAAGTTGTGATATCATTTATGTATGGCACCATGGTATCGAGTTTCAATATTTGAGATGAATCAACAAGATCATACAAACTAATGCCGCCAATAAATATTGAATGCATATCATTATTGACTGAATCAAAAACTGTAATTATCGGGCAAGTGTATTGACTCATTTTTTGTTCGAAAGAAAAATCAGTTACGATTCCGGTTGCTGAAATGTAGATGGGGTTTTGGAAAGGAAGATCATGATCATATTTGAACACGCCACCATAAACTCCAATGCCTTCTTCTGAATTTGAATTGATGGTTGGTGCCGAATTCAAATCACGCCTATGAAAATTTACAGTGTCAATATTAAATTGAAAATCACTGATTGAAATATTTTCACCATCATCATTCAAAATAAAACTGCTTATGCTGTTTGAATATTTCTGTTCGAAAAAATCAGAATTGAGTTTGGTGTAGAAGCCGTTAAATTTTTGCCCGCCAATTAAATAGAAACGATTGTTTAGCAATTCAAGTTTACCGCCCGCAAGAGCAAAGTTTGAATCAACAATCTGCCTCACAAATTGATTGAGGTTTGAACCACCGATTACAATTTCAGTTATTATTCCATCTACATCCAATGCTGTTAACGTAGGGAAGGTTAGTTTTTCAAAACTCAATGAATCATAGCCATAACCACCGGCAACGTATAAATAATTTCCCTGCTGAATAAATTCAGTATTTACTGAAGACAAAGAAGTGCGGGAACTATAATCAACGTTGAACAGAGATGAACTCCAGACTTGCCAAGTATTTGTATCGATCACAAACACATTATTATTCTGCTCATAAACAGGGAAGGCAGAATTTGGAAAGAATGAATGCATGCCATCAGTTCTTCCGCCAACCACTAACCAATAAGAACCTGATTGCGCTTTAGCATATGAATGAATTGAAGGCAAATCATAGGCATCAACTTCTTCAAGTGAAAGAAAGTAGGGAACTGTTTGTGAATGGGAATCACAAAAGAAAAAAGCGAAAGCGGTGAGAACAAAAAATAATTTCATGCTGAGTAAAATGGTTGCTAATGTTGTAATTCATTCCGAAAATAATCCATTATGCTTAGATGCAATTCGATAGATTGATGTGCTAAAGTGAAAGTTGTATTTAAGTCGGGTTAAACTTAAGTTGCTTAAATTTGCAGCATAACTTAAATAGCATGACAGAGCAAATCGCAAGTCCGCAAGTTAAAACAGATTTTTATAGTCATCTCAAGCGTGAGGTTGCATCCTATTTCAAGCAGGAGGGAATTTCAACTCATGCAAATGCTGCAATGATTATTAAAACAATTGCAATTTTAACCATTGCTTTTGGATCATATGCCCTTATTATTTCCAACACGCTTCCTTTATGGTTAGCATGGTTGTGTTGTATAACAATGGGAATTGGTTTTGCCGGCATTGGTTTTTCTGTTGCTCATGATGGAATACATGGTGCATACTCTTCAAATAAAGCTGTAAACTATATTTTGGGATTAAGTATGAATTTAATTGGTGGAAGCCGTTATGTTTGGAGTATCACTCACAACATTGTTCATCATTCCTATACAAACATTCATGGGGTTGATGAAGATCTTGAGATTGCTCCATTCATTAGATTGTCACCACACATGGAACGCAAACCCATTCATCGCTTCCAACATTATTTTGCTTTTATCGCTTATGGTTTTGCAACCATCTTCTGGGTTTTCTTAAAAGATTACAAGAAGATGTTTCAAAAAGATATTGGACCGTATAAGAATAAAAAGCATCCACGTTCTGAGTTTGTAATTGTTCTAATCACAAAACTTATTTACTACGCATACACGATATTAATTCCGCTTTTGATTTTTACATGGTGGCAGTGGCTCATTGGATTTTTTACTTTCCATTTTGTTGCAGGAATTATTTTAGGAATTACTTTTCAAATGGCTCATACCGTTGAAGGAACCGATCATATTGAAGAGCGCCAACCATTAACACCCGAAACATGGGCAATACATCAGATGAGAACTACCAGCAACTTCGCTATGCGCAGCCCGGTTTGGACGTGGTACATGGGCGGATTAAACTTTCAAGTGGAGCATCATTTGTTTCCAAAAATTTGCAGCATTCATTATCCTGCAATCAGCAAAATAGTTTCTAAGGTTGCAACGGAGCATAAGGTTCCTTATCACTATCATTCAACATTTGCTCAGGCGATTGGATCTCATTATAATTTTTTGAGAGAGATGGGGAAAGCTTAAATATAGCTTTAGACCAGTGGTATTGAATCTTATCATTTATCAGCCAAATAGTTTTTCCAAAAAAATAATTTAATCTTCGGGGATCCTTCTTTTTACTTAATGTTTTTCAACATTAAGTAAAATTTTTGATTGGAAATTTTATTGACTTTTATTTTAAAATTATTCAATAATAGCGCGATCATTTTTTGTATTATTAACTCATGAGAATCCAATTGGCTTCTAAAAAATATTTAAGATTAAGTGTTCTTCTGTTATTTCTGGTAGTTCCCGATTTTCTAAAGGGACAATCGAATAATTTTCATTTCGAATACATCACTATTACTGAAGGGCTTCCACATAATACCGTCTTTTGTTTGCTACAGGACAAATTTGGATTTATGTGGTTTGGTACCGAAGATGGGTTAGTTCGGTATGATGGTTATGATTGCAAAATATTCAAGCAAAGCGAAAACGATACCGTAGGTTTTCAAGGCAAGAGCATTCAATGTTTAATGCAAGATAAGGCAGGTAACTTATGGGTAGGCACGCGAGGGAATGGTATTAATGTAAGAGCAATTAGCACGGGTAATTTTAAAAATATTTCTTCACAACCTGCATTAAAAAAGATTGCAAACAGTTGGATTAAAACAATTAATGAAGATAAATTAGGGCGTATATGGATTGGAACAATAGATGATGGTCTGCTTGTGTACGATTCAAAGTTGAACACTTCGGTGCTGTATAATAATAAGAATTGCCAATTGAAGAGTAATGCGGTATCAAAAATTATTCAGGATAAAGAAGGTATTATTTGGGTAGCCACAAGCGGAACGGGTGTTTACTATTTTGATGAAAAAGCAAAGGACTTTATAGCACTTCATTCTGGTCTTAGCAACGATACCGATTTCGAAAGTTTCAGAAAAACACTATTTGTTGATGCTTCCGGAAACTTATGGATTGGTACCGAGGGTTCGGGATTGTACATGTATAATCGCACAACAAAAAAAATCATCAGGTATACAATTCAAAACGGGTTATCATCAAATAATATTTTAGGAATTGCCGAAAATAAAAACGGAGAACTATTGTTGGCAACAGATGGCGGGGGATTAAATATTTTAAATCCTGCATCTTCATTGGTTTCTGTTTTTACCTATGACAGATCAAAAAAATCTCTAAACACAAATGCATTATTTGATGTATGCATTGACAAAGATGAAAATGTTTGGGTCGCTACTTACAATGGTGGAGTTAACGTTTATAAAGTACATAAAACATGGTTCGAAACTTTTACCAAATTAGGCAATAGTGAAGGAGAGCTAAGTCATAGGTCGGTATTGAGCATTTTAAAAACACATGATGGAAATATTTATGTTGGAACCGATGGCGGCGGGTTGAACGTTTTCAATAATAAAGAGAAATCATTTTCAGTAATAAGCGAAACACCCGTAGGGTATGGGAATATTGTTAAAACATTGTTTGAGGATAGTGAAAAAAGATTGTGGGTAGGATACTACAATGATGGCTTAAGTTTACTCAATCGCTCAACAGGAAAATTTACGCATTACAGAGCAAGCATCGGTGATTCAACAAGTATAAGCGGAAACAACGTTTGGGCAATTGCCGATGATTTAAATGGAAAAATTTGGATTGGATTAATTGGGGGAGGATTAAATCTTTTTGATCCTCAAACTGGTGTATTCAAAAAGTATATTAACAACAAGGTTGACCCAAATAGCATTTGCAGCAATGATATTATGTCAGTGTTTGTAGATAGGAGCGGGCTAATTTGGATTGGCAGTGCTAACAACGGACTTGACCTCTTTGATAGAAATTCGGGGAACTTTAGACATCATCAGCATCTTAAGGAAGATTCAAACAGCATTTCTGCAAATGATATAAGATGCATCTTCCAAGACTCCAGGGGTAATTTATGGATTGGTACTGAAAGTGGCGGACTCAATAAATTAATTGGGGACAAAATCTTTAAAAACTATTCTATAAAAGAAGGACTGATTTCAAATGCTATTATGGGAATTGAGGAAGATGAGAATGGAAATATATGGATCAGTTCATTTAAAGGAATCAGCAGACTTGATGTAAAAAGCAGTTCAATTCTGAATTTTGATTTTCATCACAACGCTTATCTTGAAGCAAATCAATTCAATCAAAGCGCATCCCTATCGGATAGTGGAAAGGTTCTTTACTTCGGAGGAATAAATGGGCTCACTGTGGTAAAGGCAAATGAGGTAATTACTTTTAATACAAAACCTAATGTTGTTCTTACTGATTTTAAAATTTTCAATAAATCTGTTCCTATCGGGATGCTTCCTGATGGCAGAAATATTATTGAACGTAACCTTGATGAAGTCTCAGAAATACATTTAACTTTCAATAATAATGTTTTCTCTTTTGAATTTGCCGCCTTGGATTTTACCGATCCTTTAAAATGTGAATACGCTTACAAGATGGATGGCTTTGATGCAAATTGGAGAAGTACCACTGCAGATCAAAGACAAGTTACTTACACTAATCTTGATCCAGGGACCTATTTTTTTAAAGTAAAAGGAACAAATAATAATGGTATTTGGAGCAATGAAAAAAGAATAAAAATAGTAATTGCCCCTCCTTTTTGGGAAACATGGTGGTTCAAATTAATAGTACTTATTGTTCTTGCAGCGGCGGCATTTCTTGCATTAAGTATTTATACAAAGAGAAGAGAACTGGCATTAAAACAAAAGGTATTAGAATCGGAAAGAGAGATTTTAACCTTGACAAACGAAAATCTGGTGAGTGAGCAAGCTCTCATGAAGGTTCGAAATGAAATAATGCAAGTGGAGATCGAGGCGAAGAATACCGAATTGCTCACCAAAGCAGTGCAAACAGCGCATAAGAATGAAATTTTAATTAGCGTAAAAGAACAATTGGATTTTATAAGAAACTCTTCCGATTTAGAAAAAGCCTTCCAAATGTTAAGAGGATTAAAGTCTTCCTTGAACATGGAAATAGAAGGAGAAAAAAGTTGGGAGCAGTTTATTTTCTTTTTTGAAAAAGCTAACAAAGATTTCATTAGCTCATTACTATCAAAACACTCCAACCTAACCCAAAGCGATTTAAGAATGTGTGCCTTAACACGGTTAAATATGAGCAATAAAGAAATGGCTTCTTTGCTAAACATCTCTGTAAACGGGGTAGAAAAAAGCAGGTATCGGTTAAAAAAACACTTGGGTTTAGCAACTCATGATGACTTAGGCGGATATTTAAGAGCGCTTTAAAGTCGATTTTTTTTATTTTTTCTAACAATTGAATCTCATATGCAAAATATTTTTGCATAGTCCAGTATTTGTCTTGTATTAATATTAGGTATCTGATATTTGTATAGCGTAGTATTGTATAAATTTTTCACCAAACAAAAAACTACAAAAAATGAAAAAGACTTTTACAATCTCAGTCCTCAGTTTTTTCTTAGTTGTTTTCTTTTCAATTAAGTTAACATATGCTGACGACCCAACTTCATCTGCACCAACGCCAATGGTTCCTGCAGATAAAACAATTTCTCTTTTTAGCAATGCATATAACAATGTTCTGGTTGACACTTGGTCAGCCGTATGGGATGCTGCAGACCTTTCAAGCTATGTAATTGGCGCAACAGATTCTGTAAAAAAATATAGTAACTTAAATTATTGCGGAATTGAGTTTACCTCGCAACCAATTGATGCTTCAAGTATGACTCATTTTCATACCGACATTTGGACGCCGGATGCAGCAACATTCGGTATCAAATTAGTTGACTTTGGTGCTGATGGTGCTT